>CAMPAX010000020.1 GCA_946633495.1 uncultured Lachnospiraceae bacterium
AGACTGCAATGAAGATAAAGCAGCAGAGAAAGCAGAAGTTCTCCACCAGAGAATATACACGTTGCAAGATCTGCGGCCGTCCGCATGCATACCTCAGAAAGTACGGAATCTGCAGAATCTGCTTCCGTGAGTTAGCATATAAGGGCGAGATCCCGGGCGTGAAGAAATCCAGCTGGTAGAATGAAAGGAGGACAAAAAAGTGGCAATTAGTGATCCGATCGCGGATATGCTCACAAGAATCCGCAACGCAAATACAGCAAAGCATGACACTGTAGATATCCCTTCATCCAAGATGAAGAAGGCTATCGCTGACATCCTTCTTTCCGAGGGATATGTAAAGTCCGTTGAAATCGTAAACGACGGCAAGTTTGATGTGATCCGTATCACACTGAAGTATGGCAAGGATAAGAATGACAAGGTCCTCTCCGGACTGCGCCGTATCTCCAAGCCGGGTCTTCGGATCTACGCCGACACGGATAATCTTCCGAAGGTACTCGGCGGTTTCGGAACAGCCATCATTTCCACCAATAAGGGTGTGATCACCGACAAGGAAGCTCGTAAGCTGAATGTCGGCGGCGAAGTTCTGGCGTTCATCTGGTAGATGTCATTCCGGGCAAGGCGAGGAATCTTGTCATGAAAGCATGTCATTCCGGGCAAGGCGAGGAATCCTATCACAAAAAGCATGTCATTCTGAGCACGAAGTGCGAAGAATCTTATAATTAAATGGAGGTAAAGGCAAATGTCACGTATCGGAAAAATGCCTATCGCTATCCCTGCAGGTGTAACTGTAGATATAGCAGAAAATAATAAGGTGACGGTAAAGGGACCGAAGGGCGAGCTGTCCAGACAGCTGGCACCGGAGATGGAGCTGAAGATCGACAACGGCGAGCTGACAGTCAGCCGTCCCAACGATCTGAAGAGAAATAAGTCTCTGCACGGTCTCACAAGAACGCTTATTCACAACATGGTTGTCGGTGTTACCGAAGGATACAAGAAGACCCTGGAAGTAAACGGCGTTGGTTACAGAGCAAGCAAGCAGGGCAAGAAGCTCACTCTGAACCTCGGCTACTCCCATCCGGTAGAGATGGAGGATCCGGAAGGCCTTACGACCGAAGTACAGGACAACAAGATCATTGTCAGTGGTATCGACAAAGAGAAGGTTGGCCAGTATGCGGCTGAGATCCGCGAGAAGCGTGCTCCGGAACCGTACAAGGGCAAGGGTATCAAGTATGATTACGAGGTAATCCGCCGCAAGGTTGGTAAGACCGGTAAGAAATAAAGGAGTGTGAATAAGATGATA
Source organism: uncultured Lachnospiraceae bacterium (assembly GCA_946633495.1). GTDB lineage: Bacteria > Bacillota > Clostridia > Lachnospirales > Lachnospiraceae > Eubacterium_Q. Next base: position 1,301 of record CAMPAX010000020.1, read on the forward strand.
AATAAAGAATCCAGAAGTGAAGTTCGTGCTAAGAAGCATCTGAAGATTCGCAACCGGTTCAGCGGCACAGCAGAGCGCCCGAGACTTGCGGTATTCAGAAGCAACAATCATATGTACGCTCAGGTAATCGATGACTCCGAAGGAAAGACCCTTGTAGCAGCTTCTACACTGGAGAAGGCTGTGAAGTCAGAACTGGAGAAGACAAATGACGTAGATGCAGCAGCTTATGTCGGAAAGGTGATCGCAGAGCGTGCGATCGCAGCCGGTATCAAGGAGGTCGTATTCGACCGTGGCGGTTTCATCTATCAGGGCAAGATCAAGGCTTTGGCAGATGCTGCAAGAGAAGCCGGTCTGGAATTCTAATAAGGAGGAACGAACGAAATGAAAAAGATCGACGCAAGTCAGTTAGAATTGTCCGACAGCGTAGTGCAGATCCGCCGTGTCACCAAGGTAGTTAAGGGTGGTCGTAACATGCGCCTTGCAGCACTTGTCGTAGTCGGAGACCGGAACGGACATGTAGGTGTCGGTGTCGGAAAGGCAGCTGAAATTCCGGAGGCGATCCGGAAGGCAAAGGAAGATGCGATCAAGAATCTGGTCGAGGTTCCGATCAATGAGGCAGGAAGTATTCCTTACGGATACACAGGTGAGTTCGGAAGCGCAACCGTACTTCTGAAGTCTGCTCCGGAAGGTACCGGTATCATCGCCGGTGGTCCGGCACGTTCCGTACTGGATCTGGCAGGCTATCGCAACATCCGTACCAAGTCTCTGGGCTCCAACAACAAGAGAAATGTCGTTCTTGCCACACTGAATGGTCTGAAAGCAATCCAGGATCCTGCAGAGATCGCTAAGCGCCGCGGCAAGTCCGTAGAAGAGATTCTTGGCTAGGAGGGTTTGAAAGATGGCAGATATGTTAAAAGTAACTTTGGTGAAGTCACCCATCGGTGCGATCCCGAAGCATAGAAGAACCGTGGAAGCTCTGGGACTTACCAAGCTCCACAAGACCGTGGAACTCCCGAACAACGCTGCAACCAAGGGCATGATCAGCCAGGTTGGTTACATGCTGAAGGTTGAGGAAGCTTAAATACAGCAATGACGCAGTGGACCGATGCATTGCCGAACCGGCGTGCATCCGGTAAAGCTGCAATAGTAGAAGGAGGATACATCATGGATTTATCAAAACTTGCACCTGCAGAGGGCGCGGTTAGCCGTGACGATTTCCGCCGTGGCCGCGGCCATGGTTCCGGAAACGGAAAGACTGCAGGTAAAGGACATAAAGGACAGAAGGCACGTTCCGGAGCACCGAGACCGGGCTTCGAAGGTGGCCAGATGCCGCTGTACCGCCGTCTGCCGAAGAGAGGTTTTACGTGCAGAAATCATAAAGAGATCGTAGCACTGAACCTGGACGTTCTGAATCGTTTTGAAGATGGCGATGAGGTGACGGTAGAGTCTCTGGTAGAGGCAGGCATTGTAAAGAATCCGCGTGACGGAGTAAAGATTTTAGGAAATGGAGAGTTGACAAAGAAGCTCACTGTGAAGGTCAATGCAGCAAGTGCCGCAGCGATCGAAAAGATTGAAGCTCTTGGCGGAAAAGTAGAGGTGAAGTAAATGTTCAAAACCTTGAAAAACGCATTGAAGGTTAAGGAGATCCGCAACGGTCTCCTGTTCACCTTCTTTGTCCTCATCATTGTACGTCTCGGCTCCTGGATTCCGGCTCCCGGAATCGATACTTCAAAGCTGGGCGTTATAAACGGAAGTCTCGGAGAGACGGCTTCGGAGATCCTGAACACCCTGACGGGTGGATCTATCTCCCGTATGACCATCTTCGCGCTTTCGGTTACCCCGTACATTACCGCATCCATCATCATGCAGCTGCTGACCATCGCTATTCCCGCGCTGGAAGAAATGCAGAAGGACGGTGATGACGGACGCAAGAAGATCACAGCCATCACACGTATCGTATCCATCGGACTGGCGATCGTAGAGAGCCTTGGTCTTACCATCGGCTTCGGACGTGCAGGTATCCTGAAAGAATACAATGCATTTAACGTGATCGTTGTTGTGATCGCTCTTACTACCGGTAGTGCTCTGGTTATGTGGCTGGGTGAGCGGATCAGTGAGAGAGGTGTCGGAAACGGTATCTCCATCATCCTGCTTATCAACATCATTTCCAGAATCCCCGGCGATATGAAGAGCCTTTGGGAAATGTTTGTCAGCGGCAAGGACGTGGTTCACATGACCTTCGCTATCGTGATCATCGTTGCGGTGATCCTGGCAACTACGGTGCTCACTGTCATCCTGAATGACTCGGAGCGTCGTATCCCTGTAACTTATGCACAGAAGACTGCAGGCCGTCAGCGTATGACAGGCGGAAGATCCTCTCACATTCCGTTAAAGGTCAACACCGGTAACGTTATGCCGATCATCTTTGCCTCTACACTGATGTCCATCCCCAACGTCATCATCAACCTGTTCAGTATCAAGGTTGAAAGTACGGTGGGTAACCGGATCCTGGAAGGACTGAATTCCAATTACTGGTTTCGGTCCGGATATCCCTGGGCATATATCGGACTTGCGGTATATATCCTGCTGGTTATCTTCTTCGCTTATTTCTACACCTCCATCTCTTTCAATCCGATGGAGATCTCGCAGAACCTGAAGAAGGGCGGCGGATTTATCCCCGGTATCCGTCCGGGTAAGCCGACACAGGATTACCTGAATTCGATCCTGAATTACATCGTCATCATCGGAGCCTTCGGTCTGATGCTGGTAGCACTGATCCCGATCTTCTTCAACGGAAGATTCGGTGCAAATGTATCCTTCGGTGGTACATCTCTGATCATTATCGTCGGTGTTATCATCGAGACCATCAAGCAGATTGAGTCCAAGATGGTGGTACGAAACTACTCAGGATTCCTCTCCTGATGGTGATCCGGGAAAAGAGAATATCTTATGCATATACGGTTGCTCCGCAAATCTGCGGGGCAACCTTGTGTACTGCGAATTATCAGCTGGGGTCAAATGCTGTTTTGCCCCCAGCTGAAACAGCAATCTGAATAAACTTATATCGATTTGAAGGGAGGCCAGGCCTTATGAAGATTATCATGTTGGGAGCACCCGGTGCCGGCAAAGGCACACAGGCAAAAATGATCGCAGCAAAGTACGAGATCCCGCACATTTCCACCGGCGATATCTTCCGTGCGAATATCAAGAACGGAACAGAGCTGGGCAAGAAGGCAAAGGAATATATGGATCGGGGAGCACTGGTTCCGGATGAGCTGGTGGTTGATCTGATCATGGACCGGTTTGCACAGGATGACTGCAAGAACGGTTACGTTCTGGACGGCTTCCCGCGTACCATTCCCCAGGCAGAAGCACTGGATGCCGCACTTGCAAAGAACAATGAGACCGTTGACTACGCTATTAACGTAGATGTACCGGATGAGAACATCGTAAACCGTATGGGCGGACGTCGTGCCTGCGTAGGCTGCGGAGCAACCTATCATATCAAGTACAATCCTCCGAAGGTTGAAGGGATCTGCGATACCTGCGGTGCAGAGCTGATCCTTCGCGATGATGACAAGCCGGAGACCGTACTGAACCGCCTTTCCGTATATCATGAGCAGACACAGCCGCTCATCGATTATTATGAGAAGGCAGGGATCGTTCGAAATGTCGATGGAACACAGGATATGAAGGATGTGTTCGATGCCATCGTTGCGATCCTTGAAGGCTGACAAGTGGTTCGTAAATTATCGAAAGGGAGAGTTTGTATATGTCAAAAGCAGATGAGATCGAGTGCGAAGGCGTAGTATTGGAGAAGCTTCCGAATGCCATGTTTACCGTGGAACTGGAGAACGGGCATCAGATCCTGGCCGTGATCAGTGGCAAGCTGAGAATGAATTATATCAAGATCCTTCCGGGAGATAAAGTTACGGTAGTGCTTTCCCCGTATGATCTGTCTAAGGGCAGGATCACATGGAGAGCCAAATAATAAAAAATCTACTTGCATTTTATATTATAAAATGATAAGATCGTGGATTGCAGAGACTTTTCGATAGAGGTGGCCTTCGGGGCACCTCTGTCGGAATGTAAAACGTTCGTTGTCCGGGGCTTCTGGTGTGTCAGGCTTCATACGGACAGACCGGACGTTGGAAGCAAAGAGAAACAAGCAGAAAGGAGAGTATTTTAATGAAAGTTCGTGCATCAGTAAAACCGATTTGCGACAAGTGCAAAGTCATTAAAAGAAAAGGCAGAATCCTGATCATCTGCGAGAATCCCAAGCATAAGCAGCGCCAGGGCTGATTTAAGCTCAGATCTTATGCTCCTGTTTTCGTACCCGAAGAGGGGCGTTAATGGGCAGACGGCGCAAAGCGGCTGACAAAAACAGAGCACTTTTTGAATTCAGAGAATCAGGGAAAAGTGCGACGGGCACACGAGTTTCGTCATACCTCGTGATGCTACATGTGGATGCGTGCATTCATGGGTATACCATTTCACCTCCTGCGTCCATACAGGAGTTACCCGGGTGATGTGCCGAGGCTTTCAGAGCTATACTATTAATATCGGAGGTAAAAAAAATGGCTCGTATTTCAGGTGTGGATTTACCGAGAGAGAAGCGCATTGAAGTCGGACTGACCTATATCTATGGAATTGGTCTTTCAACCTCAAAGAAAGTGCTTTCAAGCGCAGATGTAAATCCGGACACAAGAGTTCGTGATCTGACGGATGATGAGGTTCGCCGGATCAGCGACGTGATCAATGAGACAGTAATGGTAGAAGGTGACCTTCGCAGAGAGACTGCACTGAACATCAAGCGTCTCCAGGAGATCGGTTGCTATCGTGGAATCCGTCACAGGAAGGGACTTCCGGTACGTGGACAGAACACCAAGAACAACGCACGTACACGTAAGGGACCGAGAAAGACGGTAGCTAACAAGAAGAAGTAATAATGGAGGATAACGTTCATGGCAAGTGCTAAGACGACGAAAAAAGTAACCAAAAAGCGTAACAGAAAGATCGTTGATCATGGACAGGCTCATATTCAGTCTTCTTTCAATAACACGATCGTAACGCTGACAGATGCACAGGGAAATGCTCTTTCCTGGGCAAGTGCAGGTGAACTTGGATTCAGAGGCTCTAAGAAGTCTACACCGTATGCTGCAGGTATGGCAGCAGAGAAGGCTGCAAAGGATGCAGCTCCCTACGGTTTAAAGACACTGGATGTATTTGTTAAGGGACCCGGTTCGGGACGTGAAGCAGCGATCCGTTCGCTGGCTGCATGTGGTCTTACGGTTCTGTCCATCAGAGATGTGACACCGGTTCCGCACAACGGATGCCGTCCGCCGAAGAGAAGAAGAGTCTGATTAGGAGGTACAGAATACTATGGCTATTAACAAGACACCGATCCTTAAAAGATGTCGTTCTCTGGAACTGGAGCCGGCATTCCTGGGTGTACATAAGAAGTCAAACCGCAAGAGCCTTCATATGGCTCGTAAGAAAAGTGAGTATGCGCTGCAGCTTCGCGAGAAGCAGAAAGCAAAGTTCATCTACGGCGTTCAGGAGAAGCCTTTCCGTAATATGTATGAGAAGGCTGAGCGTATGCCGGGTCTGGCAGGTACCAACCTGATGACACTGCTTGAGCTGCGTCTGGACAATATCATTTTCCGTATGGGCTGGGCACGCACACGTCGTGAGGCTCGTCAGATCGTGTCCCATCGTCACGTTCTGGTAAACGGAAAGATCGTAAACATCCCGTCCTACAAGGTAGAAGCAGGGGATGTGATCGAGATCAAGGAGAAGAGCAAATCTCTTCAGAGATTCAAGGATATCATTGAGGCAAACGGCGGTGTTGCTGTTCCGGCATGGATGGAGGCAAACTCCGAGACTCTGACCGGAAAGGTGATCGAGAAGCCGCTGCGTGAGCAGATCGATGTTCCTGTAAATGAGACTCTTATCGTCGAGTTGTATTCCAAGTAATTAAACGGCAGCTGCCTGTACCTTTCGGGCGGCCGGCTGACGATTCGAAACAGTACAAAAAGACACATATTCCGCAGTTTTTCGGAATTGTGTTCGGATTTATTTGGAACTGTAGGAGAGGTAGAAACCGCGAGAGCAGCGGTTCATTCGACGAATAAGGAGGAGTAGCGCATGTTTGAATTTGAAAAGCCGAAAATCGAAATCGAAGAGATCTCCCCTGACAACAAATACGGAAGATTTGTTGTTGAGCCTTTGGAGAGAGGCTATGGTACTACGCTGGGTAATTCCCTTCGCAGGATCATGCTGTCCTCACTTCCCGGTACGGCGGTCAGCTTCGTAAAGATCAAGAATGTGCTGCATGAATTCAGTTCAATTCCGGGGGTTAAGGAAGATGTAACTGAGATCATCATGAACATCAAGGAACTCCATATCAAGAATAATTCCAACAGTCAGGAGACCAAGACTGCCTATATCGAGGCTTCCGGTAACTGCGTGGTTACGGCAGCTGACATCAAGGTTGACAGTGATATCGAGATCCTGAATCCGGAGCTTGTTATTGCAAATCTGAGCGGTCCGGATGCACATTTGGAGATGGAGCTTACGATTCGAAACGGCAGAGGCTATGTAAGCGCTGATAAGAACAAGGAATCAGAAGCGGCGATCGATATGATCGCGGTGGATTCCATTTTCACGCCCATCGAGCGTGTGAATCTGACAGTTGAGAATACGCGTGTCGGTCAGATCACTGACTATGACAAGCTGACTCTTGACGTATACACCAACGGAACCATCGCTCCGGATGAGGCAGTCAGCTTAGCTGCAAAGGTTCTCTCCGAGCATCTGGCACTTTTTATCAATCTGTCCGAGTCTGCACAGCAGGCGGCTGTCATGGTTGATAAAACAGAGGACGAGACGGATCGGGCCATCGTTATGTCGATCGATGAGCTGGAGCTGTCGGTTCGTTCTTATAACTGTCTGAAGCGTGCAGGCATCAATACTGTCAAGGAACTTTGCAGCAAGACACCGGAGGATATGATGAAAGTCCGGAATCTTGGCCGCAAGTCTCTGGATGAGGTGCTTGGCAAGCTGAGAGATCTGGGTCTTTCCCTGAATAATGGGGAAGAGTAAAACACATCACCGCCTAAGCGGAAGGAACAGTACGCAAGGCGAAGACCCGTGTCACGGGTAAGGAGGATTTGAAATGGCAATGTACAGAAAGCTCGGAAAAAAGAGCGATCAGAGAAAAGCATTACTTCGTAACCAGGTAACACAGCTGCTTTATCATGGAAAGATCAGGACAACCGAGGCAAGAGCTAAGGAAGTACGTAAGATCGCCGAGAAGCTGATCACCATGGCTGTTAAGGAGAAGGATAACTTCGACGAAGTTGAGGTGACTGCAAAGGTTGCCCGTAAGGACAAGGACGGCAAGCGCGAGAAGCACGTGGTTGACGGCAAGAAGGTAACTCTTTACGACGAAGTTAAGAAGACCGTAAAGAAGGATCAGCCCAGCAGACTGCATGCTCGTCGTGAGATGCTGAAGGTTCTGTATCCGGTAGTTGAGGTTCCGACCGAAGCTGCAGGCAAGAAGAAAGCCATCAAGAAGGTTGATCTGGCAGACAAGCTTTTCGCTGAGTATGGCGTAAAGTATGCAGGACGTAACGGTGGTTATACCCGTATCGTCAAGATCGGACAGCGTAAGGGCGACGGAGCAATGGAAGTTGTTCTCGAGCTTGTATAATCCGATCACAGGTTCAGATCAATAAGAATCATTTTGGGGCGTCGTGGAAACGACGTCCCTTTTTGGTTTCGGCGGGTCAATTAAGGTCTCAAGCGACCGCATAGGCGCGTCGCTCGGACCTTTTGACCCTGTCATCATATTGTGGTATGATAGTAAGGACTCTGGGATTTCCGATGCTGCAGGTCGGGAAAGCCTCAATATTGGGAATTTATTTCAAGGAAAATGACTTGTTCAGGGATAGAATGGAAGAATACTATGGGTTTGGATATCAGGATCAAGGATCTTCAACTGCATCATGTACCGAATAGTTCGGTGAATGTCCTGATCCGAGCGGGAGAGATCGTCGGGATCACGGGAGAAAACGGTGCCGGGAAAAGCGAACTTCTCAGAATGATCGCGGGTATCCTGCGTCCGAAAACCATGGGAGAGATTCTGATCGATGGATTGGATCCTTTTCATACGAGGGATCTGGAACGACTTCACCGAAGGATCGGATTTGCACAGCAATCACCAAAGGATACCATGGTTTTCTCGAGACTGATCCAGGATGCACCCTTTGGACCGGAGAACCAGGCAGTAGCTCCGGATGTGATCCGGAAAAGATGGGAGGGATTGAAGTCCCGCCTTCTTACAGGAATTCCTGACCGACAGGCATTTGATACTCTCAGCGGAGGACAGCAGCAGAAAGCGGCGCTTGCGTCTGTGCTGATGCTTCGTTCCGAGATCCTGCTTTTAGATGAACCCACGTCCATGCTGGGACAAAGAGAAGGGAAGGAAGTGTTGGATCTGCTTCTGAAGGTTGCAAGGAGAACCGGTCAGACGGTACTTCTGGTGACACATGATCCTGAGACACTTGCCCAAATGGACCGGGTGTATCTGCTGAAGGCCGGAACCCTTGGTAAGGTGAAAAAAGGATCTTTTGTTCCGATGGGACGGGGTGAGCAGGATCCTTATCAGCAACCGAAAGGCGCAATTTCCGATCAGAGAGTGAAAAACGGGAACTTTGAAGAGGACGGGAATCAGCTTAGCGGTGCATTGGTAAATCCGCTGGATCAGTTCTCCTATGAAAGCAAAGGGAATACAGGGGTTCTCCGGGGGAACAATGCTTCCCGGGAGGCTGACCATGAGGTCCGCCTGGTCATGAAAAAAAGGCCGGATACGGCGGTTTCAGCCATCGAGCTGCAGGATGTCGGTATCCGCTTCGGGAAGAAAACCGTAGTAGAACATTTTTCTGCGGAGGTATGTCTCGGAGGATATTACGAACTTATCGGTGGAACCGGATCCGGGAAAAGCTCATTATGTAAACTAATGAACGGAACACTCTTTGCAAATTCCGGCAAGGTTGTGGTGAATGGGATCCGCCTTCCCGAGGCAGGACAGAAGAGACCGACATTCTTCAGGAAGAATGATACGGATCTTGGCGCTGTACGTCGTTTTGCAGGATATGTGATGCAAAATCCGGAGGATCAGCTGTTTGAGACCTCCGTGATCTTCGATGTGATGTACGGTCCTTTGCGTGCCGGCCGTAAGGCGATGGAAGCGCGGCAGGATGCAGAGGCGGCGCTTCGGGTGCTGGAGGTTCCGGAGATGCTCTGGGAGCGGAGGCCGGAGAGCCTCTCTGTGGGTGAGCAGAGACGGGTAGCCATTGCCGGGATACTTGCGATGCAGCCGGAGGTCCTCATCCTGGATGAACCCTATGCAGGACTGGACCGGGACGGGTGCGGGGTCGTGAAGAAAATGATCTCGAATTATATAGATAAAGGGCATGCTGTGATCGTTACAGGACATGCATGATGAGACAGGCGCGATGAGACATGTGCGATGAGACATGCCGGACGGAGTATTCGGATTCGGGTGTCAGAGATTGGAGGGCCGGAACACGCGGTCGGTTCCGGCAGGATTTTTAACGCGCATTTCGATGTCTAAGATAGAGGATACTATGGAAAATGATGTAACACTGGGCCAATACGTACAGGGAGAAGGGCTTCTTTGTCGATTGGATCCCAGATGCAAACTTTATATGCTTCTGGCGTATGTGATCCTGGCGCTGCTGTCGGGGCATCCGCTGGCACTTAGTATTTCCACGCTGGTCTGGATCGCGGCATGGGGGATGTCAGGCCTTCCGCTGCTTTCCATCCTCTGGTCTTCCAGGGGGGTAATGATCATGCTGGTGATCTCGGAGCTGTTCAGTCTGATCTGGCTCCCGGTGGGAGATGTTCTGATAAGCTTCTGGCGACTGACATTGATCATCCTTATGTCTGTGATCTTTTCGAAAACCACAGAACCGAGGGACATTTTAGATGGCCTTAGAAGCGGTTTTCCCGTCAGTGAGGGCGTTGCTATGTCCCTTGCCATTGCGCTGGATTTTCTGCCCTGTCTGGGCCGTGAAATGGAGCGCCTGAAGGCGGCTGCGGCTTCTCGTGGTGCCTTATATGATGAGGGATCGGTTTTTGCCCGCGCAAAGCAGATGATCCCGCTTCTGATCCCGCTCTTTCGGAGTGCCATGAGATCTGCCGGACGTCTGGCGGATGCCATGGATCTTCGGGGCTACAATGCAGGCGTAAAAAGGACTCGCATGGAGCCGCTGCATTATGTGAGGAGAGATTATATCGCATTGACCGCCATGCTGGTTTACGTGATCGTGATCGTATTGATCCGGATATTCCTATGAGCCGTTTACCGCATGCCGGACCAGGTTATTTTATATGCTGTTTTTTGTAGAACATATATGGAGTATCGTACTGAATGAAACGAGTTATGTTAACCGTTGCGTATGACGGTACAAATTACTGTGGCTGGCAGCTTCAGCCAAATGGCATCACCATCGAGGAGGTGCTGAACCGGGAACTTTCTTCGCTTCTGGGTGAGGAGATCCGGGTGATCGGAGCAAGCCGGACGGATTCCGGGGTTCATGCCCTTGGAAATGCCGCCGTCTTCGATACGGACACACGCATCCCGGCGGAGAAGCTGTCATTTGCCATGAATACCCGTCTGCCGGAGGACATCCGCATCGTTGGTTCCAGAGAGGTACCTGCGGATTTTCATCCGCGGCACTGCGATTCCGTGAAAACCTATGAGTATCGGATCTGGAATCATACATTTGCCGATCCAACCGTCCGCTTGTATTCGAAATTCTGCTACTATAATCTGGATGTGGACCGGATGCAGAGAGCCGCGCAGGATTTAGTGGGAACCCATGATTTCGCAAGCTTCTGTTCGGCAGGCAGTCAGGCCACTACCACGGTACGTACGATCACCGGGCTTACGGTGGAAAGAGATATTGAGGAACCGCGGATGGTAAGGATCCGCGTCAGGGGAACCGGTTTCCTGTATAATATGGTCCGGATCATCGCCGGGACCCTGATGGAGATCGGGATGGGACAGCGAGAGCCGGAGGAAATGAGACAGATCCTGGAGGCCTGCGATCGGGCGAAAGCCGGCCCTACGGCGGAACCCCGGGGACTGACCCTGATCGGGATCGCATTTCGTCCGCTTGATAGAACTGACAGGAGGAGCTGCCGATGAAGAGAAAAACCATCGCATTTCTGGTGAGCGGTCTGCTGGATGATTTTACCATCAAGATTTGCAACGGTGCCATGCGGGAGGCCGCAAAGTATGACATCAATCTGGTGGTGGTGCCGGTAAAGTACATCGATCGTGATCTGTCGGGACTGATGGATAAATACGAATATCAATATAAGACCAATGCCGGAAACCTTCTCCCGGAGAATGTGGATGCGCTCATGGTGGCGGCGGACTGTATCGGCTGCCTTACCACCAGAGAAAATCTCAGCAATTTCATTTATTCTCTTCCGAAGGTGCCTACGATCATGGTGGCCGCCGAAATAGACGGCTATCCGGGAGTGAGTTTCGATAACAAGATCGGCGTTCGGGACGGACTGACCTATTTAGTAGAGAATATGGGGATCCGGAAGATCGGGATGCTGGGTGGTTCCGATGACCATGCGGATGCCAGAGAGCGCAGGGAGGCTTACGAGGAAATCCTGCAGAAATATGATCTGCCTTATCGTGACACCATGTTTGTGGAGACGAATCTGAGCCTGCTCTGTCATAAAGAAGCAGAGCTTCTCATGGACATGAATCCGGATCTGGAAGCGGTATTCTGCATCAATGATGATGTGGCGAGAACGCTGTATCAGGTGCTTCGGGACCGGAATCTGGAACCCGGAAGGGATGTGAAGATTCTCGGATTTGACAACAGCGTGATGGCGGCAATGATGAGTCCGTCTCTCTCCACTGTGGATGCGGATGCCGTGGAGCTGGGAAGTCATGGCCTCAGGATGGCTATGCGGGCGCTGGAGGGAGAAACCGTCGGCGTGGAGAAGACCCCCACCAGATTTCTTCTCAGAGATTCCTTCGAAGGACCGGAGGAGAAAGCTGAGAAGGATGATGAATTATTCAATCGGACATTGCTGAACCGGCAGTTCGACCAGGTCTTCTATCGTTATCGGGATGTGGAGCAGACGGATGCGTCCCGGCTCAGAAATCATTTCCTGCTGCTGATGGAGGATGTGATCTCCTATGTGGAAAGCGGACAGCATGATGAGAAACAGATCCGGGAGATAAAGGATGCCATCACGGATTTCTTTACGAAGGAGCGCGCCCTGGACTATACAGACAGCAACGAGGTGATTTCCTATATCGAGCGGCTGCACGCTGAGGCGGCTGAGCGTTATGGGACACCGGATGAAAGGCTTCGGGTGTATCGTATGCTGACTTCGGTCTATAAGCGCCTTCTGAATGCCATGAACGACCGCACGATGCATTACGAGTCCGGTATGAATGCCATGCTGGATTCCATGAAGAATATTGTGAAGGACACTCTGAACTTCACCTACGGAACGGACAAAAGCTATGAGAGCATCCTGACACCGCTGGCAAATGCAGGGTTCAAAAATGCATTCGTATACATTTATGAGAAATCCATCGTTCACCTGGAACAGGAGCCGTTTGAGGTGCCGAAGACGCTTCGTATCAAGGCGGCACTGAAGGATGGAGAGGTGCAGGGAGTTCCGTACCCGCAGCAGCCGGTATCCCTGAAATCCCTGTTCAACCACAGATTCCTGCCGAAAGAGAAATGGATCATGGTTCTGATGCCGCTCTATTTCGGAGATACAGTCTATGGCAGTGTGCTGATGGATCTGAATGAGCTCATGTTCCGAAACGGCGAGTTCATGGTGAATCAGTTCGCGACCACTGCACGGATGATCGAGATCCTGCGGCAGAACAATGAGATTCAGAAGCAGCTGGAGGAGAGCCTGGCTGTTATGGCGGAGAACAATATCGTACTGGACCGGCTGTCCAGAAATGATGTGTTGACCGGCATTTTAAATCGACGCGGATTCCTCGATATTGCCGTAAGCGTGATCCGGGAATCCAGGGAAATGAAGCGCGATGTGATCCTCTCCTATGTGGATATGAACAACCTGAAGGTCATAAACGACCGTTTCGGACATGATGACGGAGATTTTTCGCTGAAAGCCGTGAGCCGGATCCTGACGGACGTTGTGGCGGGCTGCGGCACCGTGGGAAGGATCGGCGGAGACGAATATGCCCTTCTTTATTACGGAAAGCTGACAGAGGAGGAGCTTCGGGAAGAGATCGATGCGCGGTTCCGGAAAATGAATGAAGAGAGTGACGTTCCGTATAACATAAGTGTATCCTGCGGTTTCTACCGGATCCGTCCGGAGGATGACATTTCTCTGGATGACGCTTTGGAATCCGCGGATGCGAATCTGTATCAGGCGAAGCAGTTTAAAGATAACAAAGTACTGAAATGATCCGGGAACTTTCGCGTTAAAATTGTCGGAAGCCGGGAAATTATGCAACAGAGATTTTGGTGAAGGTCAGAGGTAAGAACTATGCCATATGAATTGGTATATCCGGAGGGAGAAGAGATCCCGAAGGCACCTGCCATAGCGGACATGGAGAAGCTGGCGGCGGAACGGGCCTCAGCGGAAAAAGCAGCAGGAGGTGCGGGAGTGTTCGGCACCACGCCGGACGAGGAAAAGTCCGGCTCCATGGGCGTTGCGGGCGATGTGCAGGCGGTGAATCACGGATTTGCGTATGCCACCTACGGCGAAAGTGTAGGCGATTCGGGCTACACCGATGCATTTCATACGCTGAAAGCAAAGATGGATTTTACAAAACAGCAGTATTTAGATCAGCTGGCATCGCTTCCGGTGCGGAAAGAGAAACTGAGGAAGGAGCTGATATGGAAATGGTTCAGTGTTGTGCTGTACCTTATCATCATTCCTGTCGGATTCTGGATCATAACCGGGATACTGATGAACCTCGGGGTAAAATCCGGACTGATGGGGATCCTCTATCTCGTTTTTAAGGTGGCGATGTTCCCTGCGATCTTTATCTGTGTATTCTTCCTTTTTCCGCCGGCAGTCCGGTCCGCCATCAATGTCCAGCGAAGATCCAATGCTTTCAATAACCCGAATGCCCACGCAGGCTATCGGGATAAACTCGATATTGTGAGCTTTGCCGACGAAGAGCATTTTCTGAGGCAGCGGCTGGATGAGTTTAATGAGTTTGAAAAAAGGATCCGGCGGGAGAATCTCGATCAGCCCGGCGGCGGTGAAGAGGTGATCGACCAGAGCGACATGAGCCCGAAGCAGAAGGAGACCATCGAGCTTATGCAGACTATGAGCATATTCCGGGATTATCAGGCAAGGATCGGTGCCGGAAGAGTGGAAGGGGACAGCAAGTACGTCGCCATGGGACTGGTGCTTGGAGTCATAATCGGACTGGCTGCATTTGCAACCATAGTAAATTGATAAGCCGGTGTTCGAAATCGTATGAAATCAGAAGAAAAAGTCCTTGACACACAAGGGACCGTGGTATAAAATGATGTTCTGTGACGACTGGACCGGCTCGTACCATGCCCCGGAACGAGAGGGATCAGGATTGTCATCGTCTCCGGTCAGGGATCCGGGAACGGGGTTTCGGACATTTCCCCGGGACAGGATACGGATAAGACAGGGAGAATATGCAGAGAGCGTTTTTCGGCAGGTCAGCCCCGGTCGAAAGGTGCAGGATGCATTTATTACAAGTTCAGATTTGGAATTCTTAGGAATCAAGGAGGAAGATGCGATGAAGAGCTTTATGGCAAGCCCATCGACGATCGAGAGAAAGTGGTATGTAGTTGATGCTACAGGACATACATTAGGCCGCCTCGCAAGCGAGATTGCGAAGGTACTGCGCGGTAAGAACAAAGCGATCTTTACACCGCACATCGACACAGGTGATTATGTGATCGTTGTCAACGCTGACAAGATCAAAGTATCTGGTAATAAGCTGAATGAGAAGATTTATTACAGCCATTCCGATTATGTCGGCGGCATGAAGTCGAAGACTCTGAAGGAAATGCTTGAGAAGAAGCCGGAAGCAGTTGTAGAGCATGCAGTAAAGGGTATGCTCCCGAAGGGACCTCTTGGCAGACAGATGTACAAGAAGCTTTTCGTATACGCAGGTCCGGAGCATAAGCAGGCAGCTCAGAAGCCGGAAGCGCTCGAGATCAAGTATTAAGAGTAGGAGGAAGAGGAAATGGCTAAGTCCACAAGATATTACGGAACAGGCAGAAGAAAGAGCAGCGTTGCTCGTGTATATGTGACTCCGGGAACCGGCAAGATCACCATCAACAAGAAGGACATCGAGGAATATTTCGGACTTGATACCCTGAAGGTTATCGTTCGTCAGCCGTTTGCAGTAACCGGTACAGATGGAAAGTTTGATGTTCTTGTAAATGTATACGGCGGCGGTTTCACCGGCCAGGCTGGTGCGATCCGTCATGGTATTGCAAGAGCTCTGAGTGAGGCGAATACAGAGGAGTATCGCCCGGCACTGAAGAAGGCAGGCTTCCTGACCAGAGATTCCAGAATGAAGGAAAGAAAGAAATATGGTCTCAAGGCTGCACGTCGTGCACCCCAGTTCAGCAAACGATAAAGCGTTGTTGCGCATATATCAAAAAAAGAGTTCCGGCAAGTTTACTTGCTACGGAACTCTTTTTGATATATGCATAAGAACCTAAGAATGGACCGCCGAGCTTTCAGCCGACTTAAGTCGGCGACCGCGCGTAGCGCGGAGCTCGGCAGGGCTGTTCTTAGGGGCGCAACAACGCTCCGGGGTATGACCGGCGAAGCCGGTCATACGCTCGCGGGGACAACGTGCCACCGGCACGTCTGTTCTCAGGGGCACAACAACGCCCTGCGGCGGTGCCTTACAGTATCTGCAGCAGCCACTGGATATTTCCGGAGATGATGGCCTGTAAGGTGATAACAACCAGGATCGCCAGATGCAGCTTCCATTCGCGGGCCAGCATACCGATGAACTCGCGGATCAGGGCGTTGGGCCAGAAATACCATTTGGTCCGGGCACCCATGCCGTCGGCGTTCAGACCTGCATCGGAAGCCAGGATTCCGGCGCGGTATACGTGAAAATTGGTCGTGGAGAACGCAACGTTTATATCACTCGTTGTGATCTCCTCCTTTTTCTTGTCTGCTGCCTGCAGAATGATCTCCTTCGAGAACTTCATGTTCTGCAGTGTATTTACAGATTTTGTCTCCGGCAAGATCTGCTCGGCGGGTATGCCCTGACTCACAAGATAATTCCGGATGGCTTCCCCTTCGGGCATGCATTCGTCCGCGCCCTGCCCGCCGGAGGGGACGAAGAATGCCTTTCTGCCGCCGGCTTCTAATTGCGCTTCATAATGCCGGATCGCACGGTCGGCACGCCCCTGAAGCAGGGGATACAGGGTTCCGTCCTCGCGGATGCCGCAGCCGAGGATGATCAGATAATCCTTATCGAAAGCGGGTTTATGGTGCCCGGCCCGCTGACAGTGCAGCAGCGTGGAGAAGAGATTGCATTCAAAGTAGAAGAAGACAGTTGATATGCCGCCGCGGATCACCACCAGCACCACGTCTTTGGTGTTGAAGTTCAGGGTGGACGGGAACATGATGACCATGAATGCGCATGCAAGGATTCCAAACATCAGAACTCCACTGAGAAGAATCCCCAGTGTATTTGAAAACCGCTTTCCTTCCTTTCGGATCAGCTGGATATTGCTGATGCTGATCAGGATCGAGAAGATAAAGAGGATCGGGAAGGACAGGATCACGATGAGGGACATGGAGAATCCGCACAGACGGAAGAAATGTTCTCCCCGAATCTGCAGGTCCGGTCGGAAATGATCCAGCACCAAAGCTCCCAGGAGTGCCAGCGCCTGAATTAAAAAGAAGAGTGAAAGCCCGAAGTCCAGTATGCTTTTATAAGAGAAGAATGCATTTTTGCGGCTCTGGCGATACCAGAACATCAGAACGACCGCACTTGTCAGGAATACCAGACCCAGGGCCAGGATCAGTATCCTTACGCCGTTGAATTCATAGGAACCGGTATACATCATTCCGAAGCGGTTGACGGAGATGCTGTCGTAGAAACTGTCCGTAAATACGGGATTCGTTTCATGATTGCATTTTACCTGGGCGGTTGTCTTACCGGGACTTACAGACCGAAGGACCGCATGAACGACCCCGTCTTCCTGGTAGGTTCGTTCTACTTCCGCGATGCCCTCCTGCTCGAAGGTGACCTCGATGGATGTATATTCATTTCCAAATGCCCAGTGCAGATCCAGTGTCTTCATTCGTGGCCGAAGAACCAGAAAAGTTCCGACCAGAATGACGGTGGAGAGCAGGAAAATGATAAGGAATTTCACAATGGACCGCGGACCGGAAGAGGTGGTCATAAGGGAAGTTGTATTTGCGGAGTTTTCGTTTGTTTTACTTTTCATGTCGGTCACTTTCGGATATAATGA
>CAMPAX010000021.1 GCA_946633495.1 uncultured Lachnospiraceae bacterium
AGAATCAGCTGAAGGATTGGGATTCTTTCTTTGCGGCAGCTAAAAAGCTGAAAGCTAAGGGTTATAAGATCGTAGCTACCTATGAGGACATTTATTATGCGCTGACCAACTCCAGAACTTCCGGATGGATTCAGAAGGACAGTTCAGGAAAGGAATACTTTACTCCGGATGCAACCATCAAACAGTACATCCAGTATGCAAAGACGCTTGTTGATTATGGATATACAGGAAATGATCTGGAAGAAGGTATGTGGACCATGACCTGGGCAGACGGAATGGCAGACGGAGGAAATGTATTTTGTTATTTCGGATGTCCGTGGATGATCGGTGTTATGCGTGGTAACGGTGCTTCTGACGGTGGATGGGCAACCTGCGTAGGCCCGACCAGTTATTACTGGGGCGGAACCTATGTCTGCGTCGGTGCGAATACGCCGAACCCTGAGCTTGCTGCATTCCTGCTTTATGAGCTTACCTGTGACCCGGATATTGCTGTAAACATTACAAATACAACGGGTGATGCAGTGAACAACAAAGAAGCTAACAGCAGGCTGACAAAGGGCGAGCTGGACAGCAAGAATGCCGCTCTTAAATTCTTCGGCGGCCAAAATCCGTATGCTGTATGGGCGGATGCGGCAAAGGGAATCCGTCAGACGAATATGAATATCCAGGATAAGAATCTGCAGATGTTTATCATGGATGCGGCCCGCGGATATATTGCCGGAGATTTCAGTTCGGTTGATGAAGCAGTGAAGGACATGAAGAAACAGGTATCATCCGAACTTGGTATTCCGTCGAAATAAAAAAAGCCTGCAAAAAAAACTTGCAAAAATAAACGAGATTTGTTACTATATCGCAGGTACTGTTACTGCGCGACCGGAGACTCCGACCGTCACCCGGTAACAGCGAATTATAAATCAGGAGGAATCAAACATGATTACCAAGGAACAGAAGGCTGAGATCATTGCAACCTATGGCAACGGCGAGGGTGATACCGGATCACCGGAAGTACAGATCGCGATCCTGACAGCACGGATCAACGACCTGATCGAGCATTTCAAGGCTCATCCGCATGATCATCATTCCAGACGTGGTCTGCTGAAGATGGTTGGTCAGCGTCGTAACATGCTGGCATACCTGAAGAGCAAGGACATCGAGCGTTACAGAGCTGTTGTTCAGAAGCTTGGCCTGAGAAAGTAATTTCGAAGAAGATTTCGACAGAGAAAGCAGCGGGTGTCCGTTGCTTTCTTTGCTTTATAAGGAGAATTCCTATGAACAGAAATGAAATCACCGGCAACACCGGAGTCCTGGGGCTGATCGGAAATCCGGTCCGCCATACATTGTCCCCGCTGATCCATAATACACTGTCGGAAGAACTGGGCCTGGATCTTTTGTATCTTCCTTTTTCGGTGGAACAGGACCCGATAGCAGCGGTTCGAGGTGCATTCGCGCTGGGAATCCGTGGGCTGAATGTCACAGTTCCGCACAAGATGGCCGTAATGGAGGCATTGTCCGACATAGATGAAATGGCACGGATCATCGGTGCGGTGAATACGCTGGTCCGTACGGAGAATGGATTTAAAGGGTTTAACACAGATATGCCTGGCCTTGGAAGAGCGCTTGCCGTGCGAGGAATATCCCTGAAAGGACAGCAGGTGATCGTCCTTGGGGCAGGCGGGGCTTCCCGGGCGGTATGTACACTGGCGTTGTCAGAGGGGGCGGAGCAGGTGTGGCTGCTGAACCGGACCATCGAAAAGGCGGAGACACTGGCCGCAGATCTGAACCGGCATTTTGACGGGGAAAAACTGATCCCGCTGGCTGCTACCGACTGGAACCGGGTGCCGGAGAAGCCGTCTGTTTTTCTGCAGTGCACATCTCTCGGATTACATGAGGGTGAAGGGCTTCTGATCGACGACCCTGCATTTTACAAAAGAGCAACTTATGGCTATGATCTGATCTACAATCCGGCGGTAACGCCGTTCCTTTCAAGGCTTATGGAAATGGATATCCCCTGTGATAACGGGCTTTCCATGCTTCTGTATCAGGGAATCATTGCGTATGAGCTTTGGACAGGAAAGCGAGTTTCGAACGAACTGGCGGACAGGGTTATGACAAGGCTGAAACGTAGGCTTTATGGTGAAAATCTGGTCCTGGTGGGGTATATGGGATCGGGCAAATCCACTGTCGGACAGGTAATGGCTGAGAGAAGCGGACGTGCATTTTTGGATACGGATGCGGCGATCGAAGAAGCGGAAGGCAGTATCCGGGAGATCTTTGAGGAGCGAGGCGAAGAAGCGTTCAGGAGTATGGAAACCGGTCTTCTGAGACGGCTGGCTGATTCGGCCGTGAATACCGTGATCGCTACCGGCGGAGGAATTGTGCTTCGAAAAGAAAACAGAGAACTTTTGAAGAAGATCGGCCGGGTGATCTGGCTGAAGGCAACGCCGGAGGAAACGATGTCCCGCGTAAAAAATGATACAGGACGCCCGCTGTTGGACAGTGCCTCCGAGCAGGAACTGTATGACAAGATCTGCCGGATGCTCCGGGAAAGAGAACCGGCCTATGAAGCGGCTGCGAACGAGGTCCTTCTCACAGACGGCAGAACGGTGGGTGAGATCGTTCACGAAATCATCGACCCGTTCATCTGACGATACTGACAGAAGATCTGCATGCTTCGAAAAATGTTGCGTTTTGCAGATGATCAACGCTTAAAACATCCCTTCACAAAGGGGTGTTTTTTGCTTGCGTATAATAGTAGGATATGGTAAAATGACAAAGATTGCTTTGAGGTGAAACCGAGACTACTGAAAAGCAGATCAGAGAATGCTGCGCCGGGCATTTCCGGGGTCGGTTTTTCAGTCGTTTCGGAACCTTGAAGGAATCGAATAAAATCCAAAAGGAGATAAAACATGTACAAGAAGTATGAGATGGAACTTGCCGGACGTACGCTCCGCGTAGACGTGGATCGTGTCGGCAAGCAGGCAAATGGAGCAGTGCTCATTCACTACGGAGATACTGTTGTGCTTTCGACGGCAACTGCATCCAAGGAACCCAGAGAAGGAATTGATTTCTTCCCGCTGTCAGTAGAATACAGTGAGAAGATGTATGCCGTGGGCAAGATCCCGGGAGGCTTTAACAAGCGTGAAGGCAAGCCGTCGGAGAATGCGATCCTTACAGACCGTGTTATCGACCGCCCCATGCGCCCGCTGTTCCCGAAGGATTATCGTAATGATGTAACTCTTGAGAACCTGGTGCTCTCTGTTGATCCGGAGTGCTCACCGGAGCTGACAGCCATGATCGGTACTGCCATCGCCGTATCGATCTCCGATATTCCGTTTGACGGCCCCTGTGCAACAACGCAGGTAGGTCTGGTAGACGGAGAACTGATCTTCAATCCGAATTCCACACAGAATCTGGCCTCCGATCTGAAGCTGACCGTTGCTTCTACCCGCGAGAAGGTCATCATGATCGAAGCAGGTGCAAATGAGGTTCCGGAAGATAAGATGCTGGAAGCAATCTTTGCGGCACACAAGGTAAACCAGGAAGTGATCGCATTTATCGACAGCATCGTTGCCGAAGTGGGCAAGCCGAAACACAGCTATAAGAGCTATGCCATCCCGGAAGAGCTTTTCGCAGCCATGAAGGAAGTGGTTCCGCCGGAAGAGATGGAAGTTGCCGTATTTACGGATGACAAGCAGACCAGAGAGAAGAATATCGATGACATCAAGGCTAAGATGGCAGAGAAGTTCGCAGATAATGAGGAGTGGCTGGCACTTCTTGGCGATGCTCTGTATCAGTACCAGAAGAAGACAGTTCGTAAGATGATCCTGAAGGATCACAAGCGTCCGGACGGTCGTGCCATCAACCAGATCCGTCCTCTGGCAGCTGAAGTGGATCTGATCCCCCGTGTTCATGGTTCTTCCATGTTTACCAGAGGACAGACACAGATCTGCGATATCGTGACTCTGGCACCTCTTTCCGAGGCTCAGAAGATCGACGGTATCGATCCGAACCTTACAACCAAGCGTTACATGCATCATTACAATTTCCCGTCCTACTCCGTAGGCGAGACCCGGGTATCCCGTGGTCCGGGACGTCGTGAGATCGGCCACGGTGCACTTGCAGAGAGAGCGCTTCTTCCGGTACTTCCGTCCGAGGATGAGTTCCCGTATGCGATCCGTGCCGTATCCGAGACCTTCGAGTCCAACGGCTCCACATCCATGGCTTCCACATGTGCATCCTGTATGTCTCTGATGGCAGCAGGCGTGCCCATCAAAGCTCCGGTAGCAGGTATCTCCTGCGGTCTGGTGACCGGTGATACAGATGATGATTACATCGTTCTTACGGATATCCAGGGACTTGAGGACTTCTTCGGCGATATGGACTTCAAGGTTGCCGGTACCGAGAAGGGTATCACAGCCATCCAGATGGATATTAAGATCCATGGTCTGACGGATGACATTATCCGCGAAGCCATCGCACGTACCCGTGAAGCGCGGATGTATATCCTGAATGAGGTTATGCTGAAGGCAATCCCGGAACCGCGTAAGGAACTTTCCAAGTATGCACCGAAGATCGTATCCATGAACATCGATCCGGATAAGATCGGTGAAGTGATCGGTCAGAAGGGCAAGACCATCAACGGCATCATCGAAGAGACCGGCGTTAAGATCGATATCGATGATTCCGGCCGGATCGATATCTGCGGCGTGGAGCAGGAAGGAATTGAGAAAGCTCTTTCCATCATCCATTCCATCGTGGATCCCATCGAGGTCGGCAAGACCTACGAGGGCAAGGTTGTCCGCATTATGCCGTACGGTGCATTCGTACAGCTGTCTCCGAACAAGGATGGTATGATCCATATCTCCAAGCTGGCTCCTCACAGAGTAGCAAAGGTGGAGGATGTGGTAAATATCGAAGACATCGTTCGTGTCAAGGTGCTTGAGGTGGATCGTATGGGTAAGATCAGCCTGAGCCTGAAAGACGCTGATAAATAAGTGATTTACGCATCGGGCGGGCGCAGCTGCCCGCCTGACGCATCTTTTGGTATATTACCGATGGGGTGACTTTTGAGTACTTTGTTCGCAGATCTTCACCTGATCTGTGGATGATACGGGCGGTTTGAATGTGATATACATTCGAAAATGTATGAAATAAAGGAGGTTATACATGCGCTACGGTTTTTTTGACGAGACAAAGAAGGAATATGTGATCGAACGTCCGGATACTCCGGCTCCCTGGGCAAACTACCTGGGATCTCCGGAATACGGTGCCATCATTTCCAACAACGCGGGCGGTTACAGCTTCGCCAAATCCGGTGCTAACGGGCGTATCCTGAGATATGTATTCAATCAGTTTGATCAGCCCGGCCGATATATCTATCTTCGTGACAACGATACGAAGGATTACTGGTCTGCTTCCTGGCAGCCGGTCGGCAAGGATCTTGCAACCTACAAGAACGTGGTGCGTCACGGTACCGCATATTCCAAATTCGAGACAGACTATGCAGGCATCCGTTCCGATGTGATGTATTATGTGCCGTTGGATGCAACCCATGAAGTATGGTATACAAAGGTGACGAACAATTCCGACAAGAAGCGTTCCATCACAGTAACCGGGTATGCCGAGTTTACAAATGAGTGCAACTATGAGCAGGATCAGGTGAACCTGCAGTATACGCTCTTCATCACAAGAACCTACTTCCTGGGCAACCGCATAAAGCAGGTTGTAAATGAAAACTGCAACAAATCAGCCGTAAATGGCAGCGTAGCGCAGTGTAAGTTCCTCGGTATGGCAGGGTCGGAGGTGTCCTCCTACTGCGGCGATAAGGAGCTCTTCCTCGGCGGATACCGTGGATACGGCAACCCCATCGGCGTGGAAAGCGGAGACCTCGGGAACGGACTTAATTACAATGCCAACAGCTGCGGCGCACTTTCCACTGTGATCGAGCTGGCTCCGGGCGAGTCCAGGTCCCTGGCCTTTATCGTCGGTATGAAGGGCGATGCAGAGACAGATGCAGTGATGGCTTCCTATGCAGACGTAGAAGCGACCGTTGCAAAGGAGTATGAGACTCTGGTGGGTTACTGGCATGAGAAGCTGTCTCATTTCCAGGTAAAGACCCCCAGCAGCGAATTCAACTCCATGATCAATACCTGGAATGCGTTCAACTGCTTCATGACCTTTATCTGGTCACGTGCGGCATCCTTTATCTACTGCGGACTTCGTAATGGCTATGGCTATCGTGACACCGTACAGGATATTCAGGGTGTGATCCATCTTGCACCGGAGATGGCTGTGGAGAAGATCCGCTTCATGCTTTCCGCACAGGTAGATAACGGCGGCGGACTTCCACTGGTTAAGTTTACACACAATGCAGGTCATGAGGATACTCCGGATGATGATTCTTATGTAAGAGAGACCGGACATCCGGCTTACCGTGCCGATGATGCACTGTGGCTGTTTCCCACGATCTACAAATACATCGCTGAATCCGGAAACCTTGACTTTATTGATGAAGTGATCGTTTATGCAAATAAGGATGAGGGTTCGGTATATGACCATCTGAAGAGAGCCATCGACTTCTCCATGAACCGCCTGGGTGATCATGGCATGCCGGCCGGTCTGCATGCAGACTGGAACGACTGCCTGCGTCTTGGCAAGAAGGGTGAGTCTACCTTCGTGGCATTCCAGCTGTATTATGCAATGACGGTGATCCGTGAGTTTGCACAGTACAAGAAGGATGACATTTATCTGGCATATCTGGATGATGTTCAGCCGAAGCTGTACAATACACTGCAGACCCTCTGCTGGAACGAGGACCGGTTCATCCGCGGTTTCAAAGAGGATGGTATGGTCATCGGTCAGAGAACCGATCCGGAAGCATCCATGTGGCTGAACCCGCAGAGCTGGGCAGTCATTTCCGGTCTTGCTACTCCGGAGCAGGCAGATCTGGCTCTGGACAGCGTTAACCGTGAACTGAATACCGATTACGGTTGTATGGTAATGTACCCGCCGTATCGCGATCATGCATTTGACGGAGCTCTTATGCTTCTCTTCAATGCATGCACGAAGGAAAATGCAGGTATCTTCTCACAGCCTCAGGGCTGGATCATCCTTGCAGAGGCGCTTCGTGGACACGGTAACCGTGCATATCAGTACTTCATGGAGTCTTCACCGGCTGCTATGAATGATAAGGCGGAGATCCGGAAGCTGGAGCCGTATTCCCACGGTCAGTTTACCGAGGGTAAGGACAGTCCGCATCATGGACGCAGCCATGTACATTGGCTGACCGGTACCGCATCCACCGTTATGGTTGGCTGTGTTGAGGGTATTCTGGGTATGCGTCCGGACTTCTACGGACTTCGGATCGCACCTTCGGTTTCCACAGAGTGGAAGGAATTTGAGATCAACAAGCTGTTCCGCGGTAAGCACCTTCACATCGTGGTAAAGAATCCGGAAGGTAAAGAATCCGGCTTCACATCCATGACTGTGAACGGTAAGGCTTACACGGATAATTATATTCCTGCGGATGAGCTTGCGGATGTAAATGAGATCCTCTTTGTAATGTAAGCTTTATGGACTCTTTGAGTTTGGGCCTTGTATCGGCTTAAAACTTCATCGGGTTTAAACGTAATGAGACATGGAATTCCCTTCCGAAAAGGGTATGATTAAACATCAAAATCGGAGCAGTCGGGCGGGCTGCTCCGTTTCGATGATTTTACAGGGTATGTCAGATATCAGATCGTAAGGAGATTGGAATGGCTGCTGCAAGGAACTCAACGGCAAAGAAAAATGAATCCGTAAAAAACAGAGGTACCGGGAGCAGAAGTACGTCGGGAAATAAAAAAGGCGGAGGTTCCCGGGGAGGAAAAGGTAATTCCCGGAATACCCGCCCCGAGCAGGGACCAAGAACCAGCCGGATCATTGATGACGATGATGAGAAGGCCATCAGTCCCGAGCGGGTCAGAGAGATCTATCTTTTTATATATCTTGCAGTGGCTGTTTTTATGGTTTGCAGTAACTTCGGGATCTGCGGTTCCGTCGGAAATGCGATCAGTGGTTTCTTCTTCGGCCTTTTCGGCTGGGCACAGTACCTTCTGCCGATCTACCTCTTCCTTGCTTCGGCGTTTCTTCTGTCTAACGGGCCGAAAAAATCGCTGATCCGAAAACTGATCTGGGCAGCCGTTTTTCTGATGCTGATCTCGTTCATTGCCCAGCTGATCCATGGCATGGATGGAGCAAATGCAAAGTCGCTTTACATGGACGGATACACCGATCATAAGGGCGGTGGATTCTTCTTCGGCGGATTCCTGACTCTGCTTTATTCCATGATCGGCAAGGTAGGCGTGATCATTCTTACGATCCTGCTTTTGATCGTCGCAGTGATCATGATCACCGGATTTTCCGTGATCGATGGATTTAAGAAATTAGTATCCGTATCCTATCGTGACGATGATCCGGAGTATGAGGACGATGATGAGTACGAAGAGGAGGGGTACGTTCCGCCGGCTGTTCGGAGAAGGCGTACCGGACAGGAGCTGCAGCAGGAACTTCTGGTTCTGCCGGATAATGAATCGCAGGCCCGAAAAGGAGGAAGAAAAAAATCCGGAAAGAATCCGGAGCTTCCGAAAGAGGAGATGACGGAGCTTCGCCCGGATCCGTTCAATGATGATATCGATCAACTGAAGGAAGCGGCGAGACTTCGGGTTCGTGCGAATCAGTCGGGAAGAAATACCGCTGCCGATACGACATTTCCAGGAGAGACCTCTGATGCTTCTCAGGCATATCATGCTTCTCAGGCTTCTCAGGTTTCTGTAGAAGGGTTTGTTCCAGGTGGCACCGAGGTGAAAAAAGGAGCGGAAGCTTCCGGACCTGAACAAACGGTAATGCGGGATTTCTTCGATCTCAAACCTGCAAGAGAATCTTATGAGGATGGCCTCGGGGGTGATTTTGATACAGCATACGGACAGGAGGATACGGATGAAGCCGTCGGTACGACGTCGAAGATCACATTTTCCCGCCCGTCCCAAAGGGCTTCGGTAACTTCGGATTATGAACCGGAGGACGAGGATCCTGTGATCGCAGGAACTATGGACAAGGGCATGCCGGCAGCAAAGACTGCGGCAAAACTCTCGGATGGAAAACCAACCCATCAGGATACACTTCTGGCAACGGAGGAGATCGAGCAAGAGCTGCAGACGAAACCGGACCTTCCCAAAAGAAAACCCTACCGTATTCCGCCTGTAAATCTTCTGAATCAGGCGCGTAGAAGCGGAAGAAAGAATGACTCCGATGTGCGTGAAACTGCCATAAAGCTGAAAACCACTATGGAAAGCTTTGGCGTAAATGTGACCATCACGGACTACAGCCGTGGGCCCGCGGTTACCCGCTATGAAATGACTCCGGAGCAGGGCGTCAAGGTCAGCAAGATCCTGTCGCTTCAGGATGATATCAAACTGAATCTGGCGGCTGCGGATATTCGTATCGAAGCTCCGATCCCGGGAAAGTCAGCCATCGGTATCGAGGTTCCGAATGCGGAGAATGAAATGGTTTATTTCCGGGAGCTGATCGATTCCGATTCCTTTAAGGGCTCAAAGTCAAAGGTCACCTTCGCTTTGGGAAAGGATATCGGCGGTCAGATCATTGTGGGCGATATCGCCAAGATGCCGCACCTTTTGATCGCAGGTGCTACGGGTTCCGGTAAATCAGTTTGCGTGAATACGATCATCATGAGTATTCTTTATAAAGCAAAACCGGAAGAGGTCAGATTCATAATGGTGGATCCGAAACAGGTGGAGCTTACAGCATATAACGGGATCCCGCATATGCTGATCCCGGTTGTCACGGATTCCAAAAAGGCTGCGGGAGCTCTGAACTGGGCGGTTCAGGAAATGGATCGCCGCTATAAACTGTTTGCGCAGTACAATGTAAGAAATATCGAAGGCTTCAACAAAAAAGTATTTGAAGAGGCTGCGAAGCTGGGAATCGAGCGTGATGAACTGGGACCGAATCCCATGGATCCGGAGAAACCGGATTTCCGTTTTATGCCGCAGATCGTGGTGATCGTGGACGAGCTGGCGGATCTGATGATGGTGGCAAAATCCGAAGTGGAAGAATCCATCGTTCGTCTGTCACAGCTGGCCCGGGCCGCAGGAATCCATTTGATCATAGCAACGCAGCGTCCTTCCGTAGATGTCATTACCGGTCTGATCAAGGCAAATGTCCCCTCGCGGATTGCATTTGCGGTTTCCAGCGGTACCGATTCAAGAACGATCCTGGATATGGTGGGTGCCGAGAAACTGCTTGGAAAAGGCGATATGCTGTATCATCCTACCGGCATTCCCAAACCGGTACGTGTGCAGGGCGCATTTGTTTCGGATGAAGAGGTTGTGGCCGTCACGGATTATATCAAAAAACAATGCGGAGATGCGGATTATGATGAATCCGTAACGCAGTCCATAGATGCGGGTGTGTCTATCGGAGCTTCCTCCGGCAGTGACTCCGGAGAGGAAGAAGCGGATCGTTTTGATGAATATTTTGAAGAGGCGGGGCGTCTTGTGATCGAGAAGGATAAGGCTTCCATCGGATACCTGCAGAGAGTGTTCCGTATCGGCTTCAATCGAGCTGCCCGGATCATGGATCAGCTGGCAGAAGCCGGGGTGGTCGGACCGGAAGAGGGCACAAAACCGAGAAAGATCCTTATGACCATCGATCAGTTTGAGGAGTTTATGTCGATCTGACGATCGGAGCGTGTGGTTCGTATTATCAGCAGGGGCAGACTTCCTCTGCCCCCGGCTTCAAATCAAGATAAGATAACAGGAAAGTTGGAGAAAATATGCTGACAGACATTGAGATCGCCCAGGCGGCGGAATTAAAAAAGATCCGTGAGATCGCGGCGGAAATGGGACTCACTGAGGATGATGTGGAATCCTATGGAAATTACATGGGTAAATTCTCGGATTCCTATCTGAAAAAGATCCAGGATCGCCCCTTCGGAAAACTGATCCTGGTGACGGCCATCAATCCGACCCCGGCAGGGGAGGGAAAGACAACGGTTACCATCGGTCTGGGAGATGCGCTTCGGCGTGCCGGAAAAAAGGTAATGATCGCACTTCGTGAGCCGTCCCTGGGACCCTGCTTCGGAATAAAAGGAGGGGCTGCAGGAGGCGGTTATTCTCAGGTGGTTCCCATGGAGAATCTGAATCTGCATTTTACCGGAGATTTCCATGCCATCACCAGTGCGAATAACCTTTTGGCCGCTGCGCTGGACAATCATCTTCAACAGGGGAATTCCCTTGGGATCGACCCGAAGCGGATCGTTCTGAAACGTTGTCTGGATATGAATGACCGGGCACTTCGGAATATTGTGATCGGAATGGGAAAACGCACGGACGGAGTGGTCCGGGAGGATCATTTCATCATTACCGTGGCAACAGAGGTGATGGCGATCCTTTGTCTTTCGGAAGACCTTACGGATCTGCAGGAACGACTGTCCAGGATCATCGTGGCTTATACCTATCAGGGGAAACCGGTAACCGCTGCGGATCTGAAGGTAGTAGGCGCCATGGCTGTGCTTCTGAAGGATGCCATACGTCCGAACCTGATCCAGACGCTGGAGCATACGCCGGCGATCGTGCATGGAGGCCCTTTCGCAAATATCGCCCACGGATGCAATTCCGTTCGCGCCACAAAGACAGCGCTTCGAAGTGCGGATTATGTGGTTACGGAGGCAGGCTTCGGTGCGGATCTGGGAGCAGAAAAATTCCTGGATATCAAATGCCGGATGGCAGGATTAAAGCCGGATGCCGCGGTTCTGGTGGCAACGGTCCGTGCGCTGAAGTATAACGGCGGAATCCCGAAGGATCAGTTGTCAGAGGAGAATATCGACGCCCTCGGCAAGGGAATCTGCAATCTGGGAAAACACATTGAGAATCTTAAAAAATTCGGTCTTCCCGTAGTGGTGACATTGAATCGGTTTGTGTCCGATACGGAGGCAGAGATCGAATATATCCGGGCTTACTGCGCTGAGCGCGGCTGCAGTCTGACGGTGTCCGAGGTCTGGGCAAAGGGCGGCGCCGGAGGCGCTGAACTGGCGGAGGCGGTTCTGAAACTGGTGGATGCGGGAGAGAGTGATTATCATCCGATCTATGATACTGCACTTTCATTGGATGAGAAGATCCGTACTATTTCCCGGGAGATCTATGGCGCAAAGGATGTGGAATACTCTCCGGAGGCAAAAAAAGCCATAGCGGATCTTACGGCACTTGGGTTCGGAGAACTTCCTGTATGTATGGCCAAGACGCAGTATTCACTGTCGGATGACCCGAAACTGCTGGGACGTCCGGAGGGATTTACCGTGAATATCCGTGAAGTCTACGTGTCTGCCGGTGCAGGTTTTGTGGTATGCATAGCCGGTTCCATTATGACCATGCCGGGTCTTCCGAAGGTACCGGCTGCGGAAAGGATCGGTATCGATGAAAACGGACGGACGACAGGGCTTTTCTGATCCGGCACGGACTGACTCATACCATAACCGATTATCAGATCCGAAAAAATAAGTGATTCAGGAGATATTACAAATGGCAGAAATTATTGATGGAAAGAAGATCTCACAGGAGATCAAGGATGAGATCCGGGATAAAGTTGAAGCGCTGAAAGAGGATGGGATCGAGACGACACTGGCCGTGATCCTGGTGGGAAATGACCCGGCCTCCGGCGTTTATGTGAATAATAAGAAGAAAGCATGTGAGTATACCGGAATCAAATCCCTGTCTTACGAACTTCCGGAGGATACAAAGGAAGAGGAACTTTTAGCCCTCATCGATCAGCTGAATGAGGATCATTCCGTGGACGGTATCCTGGTGCAGCTTCCGCTTCCGAAGCAGATCAGTGAAGACCGGGTGATCCGCAGGATCTCCCCGGATAAGGATGTGGACGGATTCCACCCGGAAAGTGTAGGACGTCTTTCCATCGGAGAACGCGGATTTGTATCCTGCACACCGGCCGGTATTATCGAGCTTTTAAAGCGGAGTGATGTGGAGATCGACGGTAAAGACTGCGTAGTCATCGGACGCAGTAATATCGTAGGTAAACCCATGGCCATGCTGCTTCTTCGGGAAAGCGGAACCGTTACGGTCTGCCATTCCCATACTAAGAATCTGAAAGAGATCACACGCCGGGCTGACATTCTGGTGGTGGCCATCGGAAAACCGCAAATGATCGACGGCTCCTATGTAAAAGAAGGGGCAACTGTGATCGACGTCGGGATTCACCGACTGGAGGGAAAGAAGCTCTGCGGCGACTGCGCCTATGCTTCCTGTGCAGAGGTGGCCGGGAAGATCACGCCGGTTCCCGGAGGCGTCGGCCCCATGACCATAGCCATGCTGATGGCAAATACCTATCAGGCGGCGTTAATGCATCACGGAAGGATTTAATATGTCTGTAATTTCTGAAATACCCGGAAGCAGGACGGAGGGACTCCGTATATCTTTGATCACACTGGGCTGTGACAAGAATACGGTGGACAGTGAGGAAATGCTTGGCATCCTTACCCATGCAGGATACTCTCTTGCGGAACTTCCCGAGGATGCGGATGCGGTCATTGTGAATACCTGCTGCTTCATCCACGACGCGCTTCAGGAAAGCATAGATACATTGCTTGAAGTGGCGGAGTATAAGAAGACCGGATCTTTAAAATATCTGATCGCAGCAGGGTGTATGTCGGAACGGTACAAGGATGAGATCGCGGCCGAGATCCCTGAAGTGGATGCGTTCGTGGGAACGACCGGCTTTACGGCCATAGCAGAGGTTCTTTCCCGCCTTAAGGCAGGGGAGAAGGAAGTTCGTGTCTTCCCGGATATCAACCGCGTGACGGAAGAAAGCCCGAGGCAGATCACCAATCGCCCCTATACGGAGTATCTGAAGATCGCTGAGGGATGTGATAAAAAATGCACTTATTGCGCGATCCCGCGATTCCGCGGAAACTACCGAAGCATTCCCATGAACCGTCTGGTAAAGACCGCGCGTCTTCTTGTTGAGGACGGAGTTCGGGAACTGATCCTGGTGGCACAGGAGACTACGGTATATGGTGTGGATCTTTACGGAGAGAAGAAGCTTCCGGAGCTCCTCAGGAGACTGGCAGAGATCGAAGAGCTTAAATGGATACGGATCCTGTATTGTTATCCCGAGGAGATCGATGACGAACTGATCGATGTAATGGTGGAAGAACCAAAGGTCCTGCATTATATTGATATGCCGCTGCAGCATACCGAGACCAGAATGCTGCAGAGAATGGGACGGATCTTCACGAAGGAAAAACTCTATGCTCTTGTGGAAAAGCTTCGGGAACGGATCCCGGATATCACCCTTCGGACCACGCTTATTACCGGTTTCCCGGGTGAGAAGGAAGAAGAGCATGAAGCCTGTATGGAGACACTGAACGATCTGGAATTTGACCGCGTCGGAGTGTTCACCTATTCCCGGGAAGAGGGGACTGTGGCTGCGGATATGCCAGATCAGATTTCTGAGGATGTGAAGGAACGTTATCGAAATGAGATCATGGAGCTGCAGCAGGAGATCTCCTTAGACAAGAACGAGTCTCTTGTAGGGAGCACCATGGATGTGATCATCGAAGGGTATATCCCGGAAGATGATGTGTATGTGGGGCGCTCCTATCGGGATGCTCCGGATGTGGATGGCATGGTTTTCCTGGAGGCTGACAGAGAACTGATCTCAGGAACGATCCTCCCGGTAACCATTTCCGGCGCGTCTGAATACGATCTTACAGCGGTGATTGCGGAAGAATGACAGTAAAAGATTGCATTCACGCATGAAAAGTCGTATAATTCATTCTATGCGTCTTTTGTTTCATATGAATACTGACAGAACAGGTGTAAAACTAAACGTATTGGGACTTCCAGAGACGCTGAAAAAGGAGTAGTCTGATAATGAATTTACCGAATAAACTAACCGTGTTCCGTGTGATGCTGATCCCGGTTTTTGTATTTTTTATGTTGGTTCCCGACATCCCGGGAGCAAAATGGTACGCGCTTTTGTTCTTTTGTCTGGCATCTGTCACGGATTTCTTTGACGGATATCTTGCGCGAAAGAACAATCTGGTGACGGACTTCGGAAAGTTTATGGATCCTTTGGCTGATAAGCTTCTGATCTGTTCCGCGCTGATCGCGCTGTGCAGCAACGGAAGATTTCCTGCATGGATTGTGATCGTCATCATCGCAAGAGAATTCACCATCAGCGGTTTTCGTCTTATCGCTTCCGATAATGGACGTGTGATATCGGCCAGTATGTGGGGGAAGGTCAAGACGGTCGTTCAGATGTTTGCGGTGATCTTCCTGATCTGTGATTTTAACAACGTGTCGGGAACCGGTCTTAAGGGAACCGGTGCGGTATATGTGATCGAGCAGTGTTTTATCTATCTGGCGATGGCACTTACCGTGATCTCGCTGATCGATTACATCATAAAGAATCGCGATGTGATCAGCACAACGAAATAATATCAGGTCTTTAAAAGCACAGGAGATAACTGCCGGACGGCGTATCCTGTGCTTTTTCAAGTGCAGCAGTATTTTTTGGAGCAGCAGAACCCAAAAAAGTATTATTCTGTCATTTATATCTCTTTTATGACATTAGACCGGATCCTGGGGAAGCGTTGATACGGTTTCGCTGATTTTCATTTAATTTTATGGAAGAAACAAGTTGAAAACTGAAAACAAAAGTTATACAATACAATGGGCGAAAAATGGGTCTGACAACAAAATCTGTTATCGAACCCTGTAATTTAGTATATATGGAGGACTAAAGATGAGCGAAAAACAAAAGTACTCTGCAAGTGAACGTATCGCAGCGCTCCTTGACGACTCAAGCTTTGTTGAGATCGGTGCTTATGTCACGGCCAGAAGTACGGACTTTAACATCAAGGAATTCGATACTCCGAAGGACGGCGTTCTGACGGGTTACGGTGTGATCGACGGAAAGCTGGTATACGTCTACAGCCAGGACGCTTCCGTGCTTGGAGGCTCCATCGGTGAGATGCATGCAAAGAAGATCGCAAACCTGTATAACCTGGCCATGAAATGCGGTGCACCGGTGATCGGGCTGATCGACTGTGCAGGCCTTCGTCTGCAGGAGGCGACAGATGCACTGACCGCTTTCGGACGTATTTTCAAGAAGATGTCCCAGGCTTCCGGTGTGATCCCTCAGATCACTGCAATCTTCGGAACCTGCGGCGGCGGCACGGCTATGATTCCGTCTCTGACGGATTTCACCTTTATGACCAGCCAGAATTCCAAGCTGTTCGTCAATAGTCCGAACGCCTTGGATGGCAATTATGAAGGAAAGGTAGATACCTCCGCGGCATCTTACATCAGTGAGAATACAGGCCTTGTGGATTCGGTCTGCGAGACAGAAGCGGATGTCCTTTCCGAGATCCGGAAGCTGGTAGGGATCCTGCCCTCGAACAATGAGGATGTGGCACTTGTTGCCTGTGGGGATGCACTGAATCGTACCATTCCGGGAATCGAATCCATGGATGCGGAGCAGATCATCACCAACATCGCAGATGACCTTCTGTTCACGGAAGTGAAGAAGGCCTACGCAAAAGACATGAAGATCGGCTTTATACGTATGAACGGTGCCACCGTCGGTGTTGTGGCAAATGCAGATAAGACACTGACTTCTGCAGGGCTTTCCAAGGCTGCAAGATTCGTTACTTTCTGCGATGCGTTCAGTATCCCTGTTCTTACCCTTGTAAATGTAAAGAACTTTGCCGGGACGGTCGAGGAAGAAAAAACCATTTCCGATGCGGCCGCAGCTCTTTCCTTTGCTTATGCCAGCGCTACGGTTGAGAAGGTTACGGTCGTAACGGGAGAAGCATACGGTTCTGCTTATATCACTATGAATTCCAAGTCTCTTGGAGCTGATATGGTTTATGCATGGCCGACAGCGAAGATCGGAATGATGGAGTCGAAGATGGCAGCACGCATTATGTATGCGAACGAGCTGGCTGCTGCGGATGACAAGCTTCAGAAAGAGCGTGAGATTGCTGCAAAGATCGATGAGCTTCAGGGCAGTGCACTGGCTGCGGCAAAGCGCGGTTACATCGATGATATCATCGAGCCGGATGCCACAAGAAAGAGAGTCATTGCGGCATTTGAGATGCTGTCCACCAAGCAGGAGGACGGACCGGCAAGAAAGCATGCCGGAAGATAGTTTCAGGTAAGCACAGCTGTCATATATCTTGAATGACGATTATTTGTAAGAGTGAATAAGTATAGCGAAGTGAGGAATAACGAATGAAGAAGAAACTGATTCTGATCTTCAGTCTGATGGTCCTGTTCTGCTTTTCCGCATGTTCCATGGAAAGTCCGGCGAGTTTTGAATATGACAAGGATGTCATGATCGATATGACGAAATCCATTGTCACAAACTATAAGGACATGAGCGGCGCCAGAGCGGATTATCTTCTCAGTGAAGGAGAAAATGTCGAGAAAACCGCAGTGGCCGGTTTCAAACAGGCGCAGACGACAGATCAGGTAGGAACCTTTGTAGGCTTTGATACTTCCGAAGACGCGGTCACATTTGAAAATGGTACGAAGGGGAAGATCCTCTGTTCTATCATCGCAAAATACAGTGAGCGAAATGTCAGGGTTACGGTTTCCTATACCGAGAACAAGCTTTTCAAAGCTCGGTACGAAGAGGAAATGAAGACACTGGAGTATTATGCGTCCACCTACGGTTACAAGGATGCGGAGGATCTCGTAAAGAATGATGAGAGCCTGAAGCAGCTGGGATACCGTACGGACAGTGCGGAGCATTTTGTAACGGATATCATCATGCTTTCACAGCAGAATCCGGTGCTTCCTTATACTCCGGTGGAATGTGAGGTTACAGCAGTCTATGATACACAGGAGCTTCTGATCGAAGGAGCTAAGAACATGGGCGTCGGTATGGGCGTTGTGTTTGCGGTTCTGATCTTCATTGCATGTATCATTTATCTGCTCCGTTTTGTTCCGAAGCTGCTTGGAAAAGAGAAGCCGAAGCAGACTCAGGTAAAAGTACCTTCGGCTCCGAAGAAGGAAAAACCTGTGGCAGAGGCACCTGCTCGTCCCGCTGCCGAGGTGAAAACAACCGGAGAAGTCGGAACGGAAGTTACGGATGGCGAACTGATCGCTGTTATTACGGCGGCGCTGCATGCATATCTTGCGGACGCTGGTTCAGCCGGGGAAGATGCGGGTGAAGCGGGTGTGGTTCATCCGCCGGCATATACGGAAAGCAATGATAAACTTGTGGTTCGTTCGATCCGGAGAGTCAGCTGAGACGATTTCGGTGAAAGGCGTTTTACTCGATTTAATATAGAATTCTATTCAGGAGGAATATCATGAAAAATTACAGGATCACAGTAAATGGAACTACCTATGATGTAGCGGTTGAAGAGGCAGAGGGCGGCGCAGCACCTGCACCTGCAGCAGCGAAAGCAGCAGCACCTGCACCGAAGGCAGCAGCACCTGCAGCAGCACCTGCACCGGCGGCAGCACCTGCACCGAAGGCGGCTTCCGGAGCGGCCGGAAGCGTTACGGTTGCATCTCCGATGCCCGGAAAAATCCTTGGTGTGAAGACAGAAGTCGGTAAGAGCGTGAAGAGGGGTGAGGGTCTGCTGATCCTT
>CAMPAX010000022.1 GCA_946633495.1 uncultured Lachnospiraceae bacterium
AAAGACCACACCGGCAGTGATCGAATTCGTGGATATCGCAGGTCTGGTAAAGGGTGCCTCCAAGGGTGAGGGCCTCGGAAATCAGTTTTTGGCGAACATTCGTGAGACGGATGCCATCGTGCATGTGGTACGGTGCTTCGATGACGATGATGTGATCCATGTAGATGGGTCGGTGGATCCGATCCGTGACATCGAGACCATCAATGTAGAACTGATCTTCGCAGATCTGGAAGTGTTGGAACGCCGTGCATCCAAGCAGATCCGGGTGGCGCGGAATGATAAGTCCGCGGCCAGGGAAGTGGAGATGCTGGAGCGCCTGAAGGCGCATCTTGAGGCGGGTAAGCTGGCCATCAGCTTTGAGCCGCAGGATGAGGATGAAGAGGTTTATTTTAAGGAGTACAATCTTCTGACTGCAAAACCTGTGATCTTCGCGGCTAACGTGGCTGAGGATGACATGGCAGATGATGGGGCTTCCAATCAATATGTGGAGAAGGTCCGGGAGTATGCTCGGGAGAATCATAGCGAGGTGTTCACCATTTCCGCAAAAATGGAAGAGGAGATATCTGAGCTGGATGACGATGAGAAGGGAGAATTCCTGGCGGATCTTGGGCTTACGGAATCCGGACTGGATAAGCTGATCAAGGCAAGCTACAGTCTGCTGGGTCTGATCAGTTATCTGACCGCAGGTCCGACAGAATCCAGAGCATGGACCATCAAGAAAGGAACAAAGGCTCCGCAGGCGGCGGGAAAGATCCACTCGGATTTCGAACGTGGCTTCATTAAAGCGGAGATCGTCAGCTATGATGACCTGATCAATTCGGGCAGCATGGCTGTGGCGAAGGAGAAGGGGCTTGTACGTCAGGAAGGCAAGGAATACGTGGTCCAGGACGGAGATGTTATTTTATTCAAATTCAATGTCTGAAATAAAAAGATCATCGTGCCGGGTACGGACCGTACAAAGGAATTACAAAGGAATCAAATGATAGGAGATTGTTTATAATATGGAAGGAATCTACTTTCCCGGACTTGGAATCTCATTGCCAAATGTTCCGACAGGGTTCAAGCTATTTGGCTTTGAGATCAAGTTTTACGGACTGATCATAGCCATCGGTTTTGTACTGGCATTGAAGATTGCAATGAGCCAGGGGAAAAAGACCGGACTGACAGAGGAGAATTACATCGATTATTTCCTGTGGATGATTATTCCGACGATCTTAGGCGCGCGCATTTACTACATTCTCTTTAATCTGAAGGAATACGTGGGCGAGGGGATCAGCTTCGGAGAATCTCTCCGCCGGATGATCGATATCCGGAACGGCGGTCTGGCGATCTATGGCGGGATCATAGCGGGTGTCCTTGTATCCTGGATCTATACAAAGAAGAAGAAAATATATCTTCCTCAGTTCGCGGATAATATCACCTACGGTATCTTGATCGGTCAGATCATGGGACGTTGGGGGAACTTCTTCAATCGCGAGGTGTTCGGAAGCTATACTGGTTCCTTCTTCCGTATGGGAATCCCGATCGATTATTATAAGGCTCACGGATCCTTTAATTATCTGCAGAGCACCGGCGTGATCAACGATACCATGTTGAAGAACACGGAACTGATCAACGACCAGGAGTGCATCACCGTGGTTCCGTCTTTCCTGCTGGAGGGACTTTGGAATCTTGGCATCCTGATCTTTCTGTTCTGGTATCGGAAGAGAAAGAAGTTTGACGGAGAGCTGTCCATGATCTATATTCTGGGTTATGGCGTGGGTCGTTTCCTGATTGAGGGAAATCGGACGGATTCTCTGATGGTCGGTCCCCTGAAAGTGAGTCAGGTGGTGGCAGTTCTTTGTATCGTGACAGCACTGGCTGTTCTGATCCGTAATTACCTGAAGCTGAAAGCCGGGCATGCGCTTCCCTGCCACAGACCGGTGTCGGCTCCGGCGAAGACCTCCGGGCAGAATACAGACTCTAAAGAAGTGGATAAATCAGACAGATCGGTAAAATCAGACAGCTCAGCCGGATCGGCTAAATCAGACAGACCGGAAAAATCTGACGGATCGGATAAATCAGATGGATCAGATAGATCAAACTGACACATAAGACCGGGTGGCGGCAAATGGAGTAAAAATCCCTAAAGCAAACCCAGACGTGAAAAAAACAAAAAAATGAAAAAAGGTCATTTCGTCCGAAGTTGTTTTGAAGGTCAGATGTCAAAAACAATTTAAAGGAAAAATGAACCCCAAATCTATATATAGTGGGTGCTTCGTTGATACCACAAGATGTAGAGAGCCGTAGAATCTGCGGCTCTTTTTTTGTGCATTTTGACGATGAATGGGTCTGAATTTTTGTTGAATCCGCGCGCCAAATTGATGGCGTTTTTTAGAGCTGAAGTCTTGTCAAGAACCCTTTTTTGCTGTATTATAAACATGCGGTGGAGACCAAGTGGATGAAATATGAATCCTGATGGAAGAAATATGATGATTTTATTGTAAACCAAACACCGCGCGGAAGGAGAGTGACCCTGTGTCCTGTGATATGAAAGGTACATATTTTCATAGTGTGGACAACAAAGGGCGTCTGATCATTCCGACCAAGCTGAGAGATGCTTTGGGATCCGAGTTTGTCATGTCTCCCGGAACGGACGGGAATTGTATCTATCTTCATTCCCAGGAAGCATGGGATGAGCACATGAAGAATATAACCTCCATGGATCCGGAGAAGGTGGATGTGACCTGGCTGAGACGTTACCTTAGATCGAGAGCCATGGATTGTACCATTGATTCCCAGGGGAGAACCGTAATTCCCGAATCCATGAGAAATCAGTATAAGATCTCTAAGGATGTAGTGATCGTTGGAAATGGTGATCGTGCCGAGATCTGGGCTGCTTCGGATTGGGAAGCTTCGGAGCTTGAAACAGAGGATTCCTTCCTGAAGATGCAGGAGATGATGAAGGGCATTAAAGTGACATTTAAATAGTTTGAGTTCACTCATGCAGCCATCTTCCTTCAGCACAGTTTTTTATCTTATAACTTGAAAGGTAGATGCGGCTATGGAGTTCCGTCATGTTCCGATCCTGCTGGGAAGCGTTTTGGATCAACTGAAAGTAAAACCGGATGGGGTCTATATGGACGGGACCGTCGGCGGAGCAGGACATTCCTCCGAGATCCTGAAACGGCTCGGAGAGGACGGGCGGCTGGTCTGTCTGGACCAGGACCGAACAGCGGTCGAAACGGCTCGAGAGAGACTTTCAGACGAACAAAACCGTGTTTCCGTCGTAAAAACGAACTTTGTGAATTTCGACACGGTTCTTCAGGATCTGAGGATAGAGCATGTAGACGGGATCCTGCTGGATCTGGGAGTTTCTTCCTATCAGCTGGATAACGGTGAGAGAGGTTTCTCCTACCGGATGGATGCACCGCTGGATATGCGGATGGATCAGGATACGGCAAAGACCGCGAAAGATATCGTAAACAACTACAGTGAGGCGGATCTCACCAGGATCCTTCGGGATTATGGGGAGGAACCATTTGCCAGACAGATTGCGAGAACGATCTGCCGGGCAAGAGAAGAGAAAGAGATCGCCACCACATTTGAACTAAATGAGCTTATCAGGTCCTCCATTCCCGCCCGCGCCAGGCGGGATGGGGGGCACCCCTCTAAACAGACCTTTCAGGCGATCCGGATCGCATTGAATCAGGAACTGCAGGTATTGGAGGATTCAATCGATCGGATGATCGACAGCCTTTCTTCGGGAGGAAGGCTCTGTGTCATCACCTTCCATTCGCTGGAAGACAGGATCGTAAAACAGGCGATGAAAACGGCAGAGAATCCTTGTATCTGCCCGCCGGATTTTCCGGTATGTGCCTGCGGAAGAGTATCAAAGGGACGGGTGATCACCCGGAAACCGATCCTTCCGGATGACAGGGAGAAAGAGGAAAACCCGAGATCCAAGAGCGCAAAACTTCGGGTATTTGAGAAAAAGTAGGGGGTGCTGCAAATGGCGGACAGGAATCGTACAAGAAATCATAACTACAATTATATTCAAGGGGAAGAGAAACAGGATTTTAACGTACGTGATATGTATGTTCTGGATGGCAGCACGATCCGAAAGCGTGAAATGGCTCCGCTTCCGAAAGAGCGTCCCGAGGAGAGCAAGCCGAAGAAGCGGAAACCGCGGTCTTATACACATAAAAAGGCTGCTGAGTATGCGGAGCGTTCACTTTACTTTGACGGAGCCTATCTGAAAGTGCTTGCATTGGCATTTATCATCATGATCGGCTGCTGCGTAATGATGGTACGGGTTGAGAGCAGAGTGACCGAGCAGCAGATGAATATCGAGGATATGCAGGACAGGATCCAGCGTCTCCAGGCTGACAATGCGGCTCAGGAGGAGAAACTGAGAGATAAATATTCATTGACATACGTATATGATGTTGCAACGACACGGTTGGGAATGGTATACTCCCAAAAGGGTCAGGTGCTTTATTACGAAAGCGCGAAAGAAGACTATGTAAAGCAGATGAAAGACGTTCCTGAGGCAAGATAATTGTCTCAGGATTTCGCATTTTCAGTTGGATGCGATCTTAGGAGCAAAGACAACGTAAATGGCTTGTGAAGAGGTCAAATGAGCAGAGAAAAGAAACAGAAACCGAATACAACTTCAAATACAGATGACGTAGAAGCGGTGCGGAAAAAGAAGAAAAGAAAAGTCTTTCTGAACAGACAGCGGAGGCATCTTTCGTACCTTATGATAGCGATCGTGATCTCCAGTGCCTTTATGGTCGGAAGGTTTGCGTATATCATGCTGAAACACGGGGAGGAATACTCGGCTGAGGCTCTTACGCAGCGTAACTACACCAGCCAGATCATTCCTTACAAGAGAGGGGATATCAGGGACTGCAACGGCACGGTTCTTGCAACCAGTGATAAGATCTACAGCCTGGTGCTTTCACCGCATTCGATCATAGGGGATCCTGATAGTGAGTCCGATCAGGCGAAGAGAAAGAAGACGATCGCTGCTCTAAAGGAGCAGTTCAGGCTTTCCGATACCGAGATAGAAGAGGGCCTGAAAAATGATGCATCCAAGTACTATGTGGTCAGAAAAGGACTCTCCTATGACGAGGTCAGACCGTTCATGGACCTGATGGACAAGGATGGCGATATCATCGGGGTTTCTTTTGAAGAAAGCTATGAGCGTGTATATCCTTACAATGAGCTTGCGTGTCATGTGCTTGGATATGTGGTAGCCGGAAATGTGGGTCAGGGCGGTCTGGAAGACAGTTATAACGAAGAACTGAACGGAATCGATGGCAGAAGCTACGCCTTCCTGGATGATGGAAATCATCTGCAGCATGCAACGGAAAATCCGAGGAACGGATATAATCTCGTTACGACCATCGATATTGAAGTGCAGCGGATCATTCAGGAGAATGCGCTGACGCTTCAGAAGGACATGAATCCGAAGAATATCTCCGTGCTTGTCATGAAACCCAAGACCTGCGAGATCCTGGGGCTGTACAATCTGCATCAGTTCGATCCGAATGATGCCTACAACATAAAAGCGATCCGCTATCAGTATCCGGACGTGGCAGATGCAGACTATGAACAGTTTGTAAAGAACATGTCGGAAGAGGATTATCTGGATTCATTGAATCAGGTATGGAGAAACTTTGTGCTCAGTGATACCTTTGAGCCGGGTTCTACATTTAAAACCTTTACACTGGCCGGGGCGCTGGACGATAATATCCTGGCGGGCGACGAGTCATTTTACTGCGACGGCCATCAGAAGGTTGCAGACTGGGATATTTACTGCTCGGAGCATGACGGCCACGGAATGGTGGATCTGCCGACGGCATTTGCCTACTCCTGCAATGATACCTTCATGCAGATCGGGGCGATGATGGGCCGGACCGTATTTGCCAAGTATCAGAGCATTTTTGGTTTCGGAAGACGTACCGGGATCGACATTTTGGGCGAAATGAGCAACGAGTCTCTTTCGAACCTGATCTACAGCGAGGACCGGCTGAACGAAGTTGAACTTGCAACGTCTGCCTTCGGACAGAGCGTTTCTGTCACCATGATCCAGCTGGCAACGGCCTTCTGTTCCGTGATCAACGGCGGATACTATTATCAGCCTCATATCGTAAAAAGGATCGAGGATGAGAATGGAAATGTTATTAAAAGTTACGGAAATACGCTGATCCGGCGTACCATCTCCGAGGAAACCTCGAACAAGATGCGTGGGATCCTTCAGAGCGTTGTGGAACATGGAACCGGATGGCGTACAGCCATGGAAGGATATACCATCGGCGGAAAGACCGGTACTGCCGAGAAGCTGAAGCTGGAGAATGGCAAACTGAAGCGTGCCGACGGCAAGTTCATTCTGTCCTTTATCGGGTTTGCTCCGGTGGAGGATCCGGAAGTTATGATCTATTGCGTGGTAGATGAGCCGGATGTGCCTCAGCAGGATATGAGCGGCGCAGGTACCGAGTTGTTCCACAGGATCTCTAAGGAACTTTTCCCGTATCTGAATATTTACCGGACCAATGATATAGATCCGGAAAGCATCGAGAAGGTGGATGATCCCGTGGGTGAGATCATTGCAGACGGACCGGTGGAGGATATGGATGACGAGGACTCCGATGATGGGGAACAGGCAGGGGAGGATGACGAAAAACCTGCTGACGAAGGAGATGGAACGGAACCTGAGAATGACGGGTCAGAGGATTCGGATTCCGGGGGAGACGGCGGG
Organism: uncultured Lachnospiraceae bacterium; assembly: GCA_946633495.1. GTDB lineage: Bacteria > Bacillota > Clostridia > Lachnospirales > Lachnospiraceae > Eubacterium_Q. Next base: position 6,746 of record CAMPAX010000022.1, read on the forward strand.
GAGGATCCGGCGGATGATCCCGGAGGCGGCGGAGATGAGTCCGGCGGTGATGACTCCGGAGGAGAAGATTCCGATGGAGGAGGAGCCGGCGGGGATGACGCCGGGGAGTAAAATGAGTGTTGCTGCTGCACCTGCAGTACGAATAGGAGCAGGCAAAGGCTCCTGAAAAATGTGGGGCATTTACAGTACCAGAGAACAGGTGCAGCATGTAATACATGGGCTGCGCAGGACGGGGTCTCCGGGTTTTCGGATCCGGAGCGTTCTGCCCGGCTCGGACGGATGCCTTTTAATACGACGGACTTATGTAAGTATAGAAAAACCGGCATTTGTCCGATATGGATACTCACGAAGTGAGTGTTTAAATGAACGGGACTAAGGAAACTTAAGGGAGACTGATAAAAGATGAATAACAGAGAGTGGAAGATGGAAGGGAAGAAAGTGATCGTGGCCGGTGCAGGAAGAAGCGGGATCGGCTCTACGAAATTACTTCTTCGGCACGGTGCGGAAGTGACCCTGTACGATCAGAATGAGACCTTGGACAAAGAAGCGCTTCTGAAAGAATTCGGCGGATCGGATCATGTAAAGCTTGCGATCGGAAATCTCTCCATGGAAGAGATCCGGGAAGCGGATCTTATGGTGATCAGCCCTGGCATTCCTTTGGATACTCCTTTTGTAAACCGGGTGCGGGATGCAGAGGTACCTGTCTGGGGAGAGATCGAACTTGCGGCTTTATTTAACAAGGGCCGGATCGCAGGGATCACGGGAACAAATGGAAAGACAACCACGACTTCGCTGGTTGGCGCCATCTTCCAGGCTTACAAAGCAGACAGTCTGATCGTTGGAAATATCGGGACTCCGTTTACGCTTTATGCGGATCAGACATACGAGGGTCAGCTGATCTCGGCGGAGATCAGTCCGTTTCAGTTAGATACGGTCTACAGTCTGCATCCGGAGGTGACGGCACTTCTGAATCTGACGCCGGATCATCTGAATCGGTATATTACATTTGAGAATTATGCAGATGCAAAGATGAAGATCATAGAGAACCAGACCATGGAGGATTCCTTTGTGGTGAACTATGATGATCCGGAGGTCCGGAAGAGAGCCGAGAAGGTGACCAATGTCCGGGTGGTTTATTTCAGCAGGATCAAAGAACTTGAGGAAGGCGCATTCCTTCGAAATGGCTGGATCATCTTCCGTGAGAACGGAAAAGAGACAGAAGTGCTTCCGCTTTCCGAGATCCGGATCCTGGGAAATCATAATGTGGAAAATGTGCTGGCAGCCGTGGCGATATCGGTCCGCATGGGCGTACCGGCAGAGGTGATCCGGAAGGCGGTTGCGGATTTCAAGGGAGTGGAGCACCGGATCGAATACGTCCGTACACTTCACGGAGTCTCGTATTACAATGATTCAAAGGGCACGAATCCGGACGCTGCCATTAAGGCGATCCAGGCTATGAAGGGAAAGACTTACCTGATCGGCGGAGGATATGACAAGCACAATACCTATGATGAATGGATCGAGGCTTTTGACGGAAAGGTGCGCTGTCTGGTGCTTCTGGGTGAAACTGCTCAGGCGATAGCTGAGTGTGCAAAGAGCCATGGGTTCCTGCAGTACGTATTTGTGGATACACTGGAAGAGGCAGTTCGCTTCTGCCATGAACATGCAAGGGAGGGTGAAGATGTGCTTCTGTCACCGGCCTGCGCAAGCTGGGATATGTTTAAAGATTTTGAACAGCGCGGAGAGTTGTTCAAGGAATATGTAAATCAGTTGGAGGAATAAGGTTTGTCTGATCAAAGCAGAAAGAAACAGGGTATATTTGTGCGGGGAACCTACTTCGATTACCCGACCCTCGCTCTTGTCATTTTTATCTTTCTGTTCGGTCTTGTGATGATCTACAGCTCCAGTGCGTTCTGGGGCAAGTACATGGATCGTGCGGCGAGCAGCACGATATTTGTGCAGAAACAGTTCCTGTTCGGCTGCGTGGGGTTTGTTGCCATGTATGTGGTGTCCAGGATGAGGTATCAGTGGATCCGGAAATGGACGTACCCCATCATGTTTGTGACGGCCATACTGGTGATCCTTGTTAAGTTCATGGGAAAAGAGGTAAATGGATCCACGCGCTGGCTGAATCTTGGATTTATCTCGTTCCAGCCTTCGGAGATCGCGAAACTGGCGCTGATCCTGTATGCGGCGCATATTTTCACGGATAAAAGCGGATATCTGAAGACGTTTATGGGAACCTTGATCACGGCTGTTTTTCCGGGACTCATGGTGCTCATCATCGCAGTTGAAAACCTGAGTACCGGTATCGTGTGTGCGGTCATCGTTGTTGCAGTCTGGTATGTGGCGACTCCGAGGCCGATCTTCCTGATCATAGTGGCGATCTTTGGAGTTTTGTTCATCGTTATATACACGAAGGCCGCAGCCTACAGGCAGGTTCGGTTTCAGGTGTGGGATGATCCGTGGAATCCGGAGATCTGGGATTACGGAAATCAGACCAGGCATTCCCTGTATGCCATAGCGTCGGCGGGAATGTTCGGACGGGGCCTTGGACAGGGAGTGCAGAAGCTTGGTGCGCTTCCGGAACCGCACAATGACATGATCTTCGCGGTGATCGCAGAAGAGCTCGGTCTGGTGGGAGTGATCGCGGTTGTGATCATGTTCCTGCTTCTGATCTGGAGACTTCGATTCATCGCCGAGGGAGCGCCGGATCGATACGGGGCCCTGATCATGAGTGGGATCATCGCTCATATCGGATTTCAGCTGGTCATGAATATGGCCGTGGTAACAAATACGCTGCCTAATACGGGAGTTACGCTTCCCATGATCAGTTACGGAGGTACCTCGCTTTCGTTCCTGATGCTGGAGTTTGGGATCGCCCTGTCCATCTCAAGGCAGATCGTGCCGAAGGGTGCGAAGCAGGAGGTGGCGTAAGTGAATAAAAGAGTTCTGATCCCGTTGGCGATCATACTGGTGCTGCTGATCGGCGGAACCATTTATGTCGGCACATTTCGACTGGAAGAAGTGCAGGTGGAGGGATGCGTGATGTCCTCCGAGGAGACAGTACGGGAGACGGTGAAGAATGAGGCACCGTTGGGAAATGTACTTCTTCTTTACCTGAAGAATCAGTTCAGTAAGATCGGGGATATCCCTTTTGTGGCCAAGCTCGATGTGGAATTTGTAGACAAGAATACCCTGAAGGTGACGGTTTACGAGAAACAGGTGGCCGGCTGTATCGAATATATGAATCGGTTTGTATATTTCGACCGGGATGGCATCGCCCTGGAATCCACAACGGAACGTAAGGCCGGGGTTCCCTGCATCGACGGACTGGATATCCCGAATTGGGTGCTGAATGAAGTCCTTCCGATGGAAGACAGCGAGCGGTTCAGCCTGATCCTGAACATCACGCAGCTGATCGAAAAGTATGAACTTGATATAGACCGGATCATGTTTACCCGTGAAGGAAATATCGTACTGCGATATGAAAAAATAGATGTGGAGCTGGGGAACGGAGAGAATCTGACACCGCAGCTGATGAACCTGAAGAGTATCCTGAAAGGCCTGGAAGGAAAAAAAGGTGTTCTGTACATGAAAGAGTTCAACTCTGACAGTTCCACGGCGTCATTTAAGGAAAAATAGTTCAAAATAATAATTTTTATGTTGCAGAATGTGAAAAAAAACAGTATGATATAGGTTGCATGATTATGATTAAAAAGACTGAATATAGATAGTTCTGAGTTTATTTTAAGGAGGAAAGAACCTTGCTGGAGATTAAGTCAAATGATGAAAAGACACCCGCTCGTATTCTTGTGATCGGAGTCGGTGGTGCAGGAAACAATGCAGTCAACCGGATGATCGATGAGAATGTTGAGGGCGTGGAACTGATCGCGATCAACACGGATAAGCAGGCACTGTCCCTCAGCCGTGCTACTACCAAGATCCAGATCGGCGAGAAGCTGACCAAGGGTCTCGGTGCAGGCGCGAAGCCTGAGGTTGGCGCAAGTGCCGTTGAAGAGAATAGAGAAGAGATCAATGATATTATCAAGGATTCCGATATGGTATTCGTTACCTGTGGTATGGGCGGCGGAACCGGTACCGGTGCGGCACCGGTGGTTGCCGAGATCGCACGGAATCTTGGAATCCTCACCGTCGGCGTTGTGACAAAGCCCTTCACCTTTGAGGGTAAGCCGCGTATGAACAACGCTATGAACGGAATCGCAAAACTGCGTGAGAGCGTAGATACACTGATCGTGATCCCGAATGATAAGCTTCTTCAGATCTGTGACAAGCGTACCAGTATTCCGGATGCGCTGAAGAAGGCAGATGAAGTCCTTCAGCAGGGTGTTCAGGGTGTGACCGACCTTATCAATAAGCCGGGCCTCATCAATCTGGACTTTGCGGATATTCAGACCGTTATGCGTGACAAGGGCGTGGCTCATATCGGTATTGGCCAGGCTTCCGGTGACAACAAGGCTGTCGATGCCATCAAGCAGGCTATGGATTCTCCGCTGCTTGAGACTACGGTGAACGGAGCTTCCGATATCATCGTTAACTTCTCCGGAAATGTGGGGATCGTGGAAGCATACGACGCTATTACCTACCTCACGGAGCAGGCAGGAGACGAGGCAAATATCATCTTCGGTACCGTTGACAACGATGTGGCAGGTGATGATGTAAGCATTACGATCATTGCAACCGGTCTGGAAGAGGATGGAAAGGGCGGAAGAGTATCTGCTCCCATCAGAAAGCCTCAGTCAACTCCGCAGCCGGTAGTAACACCCCCGACATTTACGGCACCCGGCGCAAAGGCTCCGAGCTTCAGCACAAAGCCGAAGACCGGTGCACAGCCGATCCCTCTGAATATTAACCTTGGCAACCAGCCGCAGGCAGCACCCCCGGCACCGAAGGTAGCTGCGGTTCCGACGGCTCCGGCAGCAACGGAGAGTGCCCCTGCTGCAGATCCTGTGGCAGACCGTCCGGTTGCTCCCGCAAAATCCGGCAGTCAGGGTATCAAGATTCCGGATTTCCTGAAGAGAGGCTGATCTCGGGTCGGAAATACAATCTGTCATATACAGTCGCACAGAATGATCAAAAGAGGACGATTTCGTATGGATCGTCCTCTTTTCGCTTTTCCTCGGCCTTTGCAGGTCTTGAAAATACTTTCCATTTGGAGGAGTTTGTAGTAGAATGTTACTGTCTGTTTTACAAAGAATGATGTAAGAAGGGTGGGTAAAACTATGGATTCAACTATGGAAGCCGCCATGAAGATAGATCGTTCCGTAGCGATGATAGAAAAGATGCGAAAGATGGTGGCGGAGGGACAGAGCTTCCCTCTGCAGCAGGCGAAGGTGGTGCTGAACCGCGCTGAGCTTCTGGAACTTCTGGAGCAGCTGGAAGGAAATGTTACGGAGGAGATGAAGGCGTTTCGTGAGGTGACGGATAAGCGGGCGAAGATCCTCAGCGACGCAAAGAAGAAAGCGGACCAGATCATTTTCGAAGCCGAGAAGAGTGCCAGCAGGATCCGTGTAACAAAGAGAAGAGACGGAGAACCGCTGAATTATTCTCCTTCGGAAATGGAGGCGGAGGAGAAAAAGGCCCTTCGGACGGCCGGAGATATCTATGCGGCATCTCTGATCTACACGGATGAGATGTTGACGGAGGTGGATCATCTTCTGGCGGACGCTTACGATAAGATGGAGCAGGAATATAAGCTGATGCAGATCATGCTGAAGGAGAAAATGGACGCCATTACGGATAATAAGAATGAGCTCCTGCGTTCGCTGAACTCGCTTTCGAAAGAAGACAGGTATTCTCAGATCATAGAGCTGTCACAGCTTCTTTCCGTAGAGCTGTACAGAGAAAAAGAAAAGCAGAAGGCCATCGAAAAAGAGAGAAAGACACAGATGGAGATCAGCTTTGACTCGGATCTTTCTCTTATGCATCCGGGGATGGAGCAGTCGAAGGAAGATCGTACGCCTGTGATGCTGGATCCGATGCCGAATCCGGGACCGGAGAGAGAACCGATCAATCCGGACCGCACTCCGATCCGAACGGACCGGCCGAAGAAACCTGTTCGTCCGCCCAAAATGACTGAGTGAGGTATGGCATGGAACTGAAACCTTATCAAAGAAAGATCAATTATTATGAGACAGATCAGATGCAGGTAGTGCATCATTCGAACTATGCAAGATATCTGGAGGAAGCAAGACTGGACCTCATGGACCAGGTTGGACTTCCTTATTCGAAAATGGAAGAGCTTGGGATCATCATCCCGGTTCTGGAACTGCATGATTATTACACTTTTGCGCTTCATTTCGGAGATACGGTGGAGATCTATCCGCACATTGTCCGGCTGACTCCGGCCAGGTTCTCGCTGAAATATGAGATCAGAAGTATGGAAGGGCAGCTGCTTCACACCGCAGAAACCAGTCATGCCTTTGTGGATTCGGATTTCCGTCCCATGAACATGAAGAAACGGTTCCCCGAAATTTACGCAAATATGCTGGAATGCGTGGAGGATCCTGCACTATAATCGTTGATCGGAGAAGAAAAATGATTCGTAATAAATATACGGGAGATAAGATCGAGTTTTCCTGCGAGGTATTCCCGCCGAAACGGGATGATGATATGTATGAGATCTTCCAGACGCTGGATGCCATCGAGGATCTGAAGCCGGACTTCATCAGCGTAACCTACGGGGCCGGCGGAAGCACCAGCAAAAAGATTGCGAAGATCGCATCTTACATCCAGAATGTCTGTGATGTGGAGGCGCTGGCGCATATGACGGCGGTGGGAATGACTTCCGAAACCTTGACAGAGCGGCTGGAGGAGCTGAAGAAGAAATCGGTTCGACGGATCCTTGCACTCCGGGGAGATAAGCCCAAAACCATGACGGATGAGGAGTTTGAGGCGAGAGAGTTTCGGTATGCCTCAGATCTGATCCGGGGAATCAGGGAGTTCGGCGATTTTCGGATCGCAGCAGCCTGCTATCCGGAAAAGCATCCGGAATCCTCGGATGTGGAGACGGACCTTCATTATCTGAAAGAGAAATGCGATCTGGGGGTCAGTGAGCTTATCACCCAGATGTTCTTCGATAATGAGAAGTTTTATCGGTTCCGTGAGGAGCTGGACCGTATTGGGATCACTGCAGGACTGCATGCCGGGATCATGCCCATTACCAGGGTAAATCAGCTGGGAACCAGTGTATCGCTGTCCGGATCCTCCGTTCCAACGGAACTGTCAAATCTGATCGCCAGATATTCCGAGGATCCGGCAGGGATGCGTCAGGCCGGCACCGAATACGCGGTTCGTCAGATCGAGGATCTTATGAAGCATGGGATCGCCGGGATCCACATTTATACCATGAATAAGGCGGATGTGACCAGAGAGATATTTAACGCTGTAGTTTGACAACGTTTCAGCAAAAAAAGCAGATACGGAGAGGAAATCCTCTCGCTGTATCTGCTTTTTCGTCATTATTATTCAGTTGGAAAGGCCGTGATGAAACCGGTACCGAAAGGAACCTCTTTACTGGCTTTCCTTCACCACATTCTTACGTTTCCTTCGCTTATTCACATACAGCTTTTCATCGGCTTTGATCATCAGTTCTTCTGCGTCCTGCGTATTGTTGCATTCGAAGTTGACGAGGCCGATACTGCATTCGATATAATATGGCTTCCCGCAGGTCCGGTTCAGCTTTGCTTCCTGCTTGTTCATGGCATCCTTCAGCTGCCTGGTTTCGGCTGCGTTGATCTGAACGACGCAGATCGCGAATTCATCTCCGCCGATCCGGGCGATGATGGCATCCTCCGGCATGACGGAACGAAGGATATCTCCGATGGCCCTGAGGGCATAGTCCCCCTCTTTATGACCGAAGATATCATTTACCTGCTTTAAGTTATCCATATCCACATAACCGATGATCGCAGGACATCCGTGGTACTGGCGGGATGTGATGAGATCCTGGGCGGCCTCGAAGAAACCGCGCCGGTTCAGAAGGTTGGTAAGTGGATCGGTGATGGACAGGTGGTTCAGGAGGTCGTTCTTCTCACGGATCTCGTTCATGCTGGATTCCAGCCGGTTCTGGATGGCGATCTGCTGATGCATAAGATCCATGAACTTCATGGAGGTTCCCAGTTGAAGTGTGGTGGCGTAGATCTGGCTGAAATTCTGCAGCGGAGTTTCACAGACGAAGAGGCCGTGCTGCACTTCATTGGTGAAGATCGGAGTGATCACCAGCGTATGACGACGGGCGTTGGGCGTATATTTGTTCTGGAAGATCATGGATGCCGGAAGGATCCGGTCATCTCCGGTAAATACGGTGACCTTCCCGTCCAGTTCACACGCCTGGAACAGCAGGAAATCCGGGATCTGCCAGGTTCCGTTCGGAAGCTGGAAAGCCGGTTTGTCATACAGGTAGATATACGCACTCTGGAACCCGCATTTATCATAGATCTTATCCATGATCATGGAGAAGCCCCGCTTCTCATTTCCGCTGGAAACCAGTGTGTCACGTGTGATATATACGGATCCCCAGATGTTGGTCTTATGCTGGTGATTTTCGGCGGACAGCTCTCTGGACATGTAGAATGCCATCTCGGACTGGACCGCATTCAGCATGGAGTTGATCTTCACCCGCTTGGGAGTTGGGATCATAAGGTGTGTCAGGAAACCGGACAAAGCCTTCAGTGTGCTGGCCAGTTTCGTGTAGGAGAAATAAAGCTGCACAACATCGGATTCGAGGATCGTGTGGAAATCATCCAGCAGCTGATCGATGCTGATGGATCTTCGGCTGTAAATGGGCTGGATAAAACTCAGAAAGAAGGGATCCAGCAGCTCAAATAAACGGTCGGAATAGAAGCAGGCTTCATAATGCGACATAAATAAACGCTTAAATTCGCGAAGAAGATCGTCCGGTTTCATATCGGAAAGCGCTGCGTTGACCCGGGACAGGATCGTGGAATCAGCGGCGGGGTTGCACCCGCAGGAGGCCCGGATGATCATGCTGGACGACTGCGCGATAGCCTTCTTCTGACCGGTCCTTAGAAGCTCCATTACCTGATATACCGAATTGTAACCAAGTTCCAGGATCTTATTATCCACGGTTGTAAGAGCAGGGGAGTGAGCCGTAGCGATGGGCGCGTTATCAAAACCGGCGACCAGGATGTCCTTGCCGATCTTAAGACCATGCCTTTGGATGGATTTGTATCCTCCGACGGTCATGGAATCATTTGCAAAAATGATGGCTTCCAGATCCGGATTGTTATCCAGGAGGGTATCTACCACGTCCTCACTGTACTCGGAAAAATCACCGTATACGACACGCTTTGGATCGTATTCGATTCCGTTTTCTTCCAGAACCTGACGGTAGACAGAGAGACGCTCGTGGGCATCTTCATTTTCCTTTCGGCCGCTGACGAAGCCGATCTTCGTCTTCCCGTGGAACAGCATATGCTCAACCTCTTCACGCATGCCGGGACGGCCGTCGGTGAACAGGGAAGAATAACCGTCTATCGGGATCTCCAGAGTGAGGATGGGGATGTTGAACTGATCCAGGAAGGTATGAATGTCCTCCACGGACAGGAAGCTTCCGATGGAGCCGATGGACACGATCAGGGCATCCAGGGTTTTCTGGGAAGCATAGTAGAAAATGGAGTTGTACTGATAATCATACTTTGCGTTGACCGGATCGTTATAGGACGCATTCAGATACATGCCCGGGAAGATGATGAGATTGACATCAGCCTCTCTGGCAGCATATTCAACGCCCTTACAGATCTCGAAGGCGTAATCATTGTCCAAATGACAGGTGAAAAAGCCGATGTTCAGTCTGTGGTCAGATTTCATATAAGTTCCCCCCATATCGGATATGGTTAGTGTACGCTTTTATACCGGATCTGTATCGTCCGGGATCAAAGTGCTGTCTAAGTTCATTCCTTGCTCACACTCTTTGGATTACAGACAATAATTCATTCAGAAGTATAGCATAATAATGAACGAGATTCAAGGGAAGAGATAGTCCGGGATGCTTTGAAAAAACAAAGGAATGTGTAATAGAATATACTGAGCGCGGCACCAAAGATCCGGGAAAAGAAGTGGAGTAAAGTACGTTGGAAAGTTTTGGGTTCGTGGTTTACAAAATGAATGATTTCCACTATAATAAAATGGCGTGTGACTGGATCACGGGAACAATCTTTGGCACGGGAAATCCTGCCCATGGATGGGACCGGATCGGCATATGCATAGATATGTGAAGTGAGGAAAACAGGAAACAGACAGGCACAAAGTCTGAAGTGACAGGAGGAGTCGCATGGATTACAAGAATTCAGGAGTGGATATCGAGGCAGGCTACAGGTCAGTGGAGCTGATGAAGGAGCATATCAGGAAGACGCAGCGGGCAGAGGTGCTGGGAGGAATCGGTGGATTTGCAGGTGCGTTTGATCTATCGGCCATCAAGAACATGGAGGAGCCTGTTCTTCTGTCCGGGACCGATGGCTGCGGAACGAAAGTAAAGATTGCTTTTGTCATGGATAAGCATGATACCATCGGGATCGATGCAGTGGCTATGTGCGTGAACGATATCGCATGCTCAGGCGGAGAGCCGCTGTTCTTTTTGGATTATATAGCGTGCGGCAAGAATATACCGGAGAAGATCGCAACCATCGTGAGCGGTGTTGCGGAGGGCTGCCGGCAGGCAGGCGCAGCGCTGATCGGCGGTGAGACAGCGGAGCATCCGGGTCTTATGGAAGAAGATGAATATGACCTTGCCGGTTTTGCGGTTGGTGTAGTGGAAAGAAAGGAAATGATCACCGGTGCGTCCATTACCGCAGGAGATGCGCTGATCGGTATCGCATCCAGTGGTGTGCATTCCAATGGTTTCTCGCTTGTGCGGAAGATCTTCGACATGTCCGAGAAGTCACTCAGCCGTTACGTTCCGGAACTGGGAGGAACCCTCGGAGGAACACTGCTTACGCCTACCAGAATCTATGTGAATGCGTTAAAGAGCGTGAAGGCAGCAGGAGTTACCGTGAAGGGAACCAGTCATATTACCGGCGGCGGTTTCTATGAGAATATCCCCCGGATGCTTCCGAAGGGGATTACCGCAAAGGTAAGGAAAGACAGTTACGAAGTTCCCCAGATCTTCCGGATGATGGCTCGCGAGGGCAAGGTGGAAGAAAGGGTAATGTATAACACCTATAACATGGGGATCGGCATGGTTCTGGCGGTTCGGCCGGAGGATGTGGATAAGACTATAGCTGCTTTGGCAGAGTCCGGCGATAAGGGCTACGTTATCGGAGAGACGGTTGCATCGGACGAGGGAGTTATTCTCGTATAATCGTACAGCGAAGAATCTTTCGTCATCAACGTATATCATGATGCTGGGGTCAAAAGGTATTTTGCCCCCAGCTGATGATCCGCAGCACGCAC
>CAMPAX010000023.1 GCA_946633495.1 uncultured Lachnospiraceae bacterium
CCGGCATGTTCGGCATTCCCTGACCCGGCTGGCCCATCTGCGGCATTCCCTGACCCGGCTGGCCTGGCATGTTCGGCATTCCCTGACCCGGCTGGCCCATCTGTGGCATTGGCCGACCCATCTGAGGCATCGGCTGACCCGGCCCTCCCGGCACGTTCGGCATTCCGGGGCCCGGCCGACCCATCTGAGGCATCGGCTGACCCATCTGAGGCATCGGCTGACCCGGCCCTCCCGGCACGTTCGGCATTCCCTGTACCGGTCCGCTCGGTGCATTCGGATTCTGACCGCCCTTCAAAGGTCCGCTGCCGACATTTTTGAAGCCGTCCGTATCCGGCTTCTTCGGCGCACCGCCGGCAAGCGGTCCGGACATATCCTCCGTCAGGAGCGAGGTTGCTTCCTCACTCGTAAGGAGTGTGGTTGCATCTTCTGACGATGCACCATCCTGCATGACATCCGAAAGAGAGAGACTCTCCGTTGTGGACGTGATCGTCTCAGATTTCAGGATATCATTTTCAGGAGTACCTTCGAATCCAGAAGTTCCTTCCTTCTTCTCAACATCACCCATAGTTTTCTCCAATCTGATCCAAGTCTTTTGATCTTTGGTTTCCCGGTGATCCGCATCCTGCACCTCGACTGAAATGAACTGCTTACGATCTGATAACCGGTTTCGGACATCCTTATCCAAAATACCGAAATGCCGATCTTCTTCGCACACAGTTCCCGCAGCCGGTCAGAGGACTCGCATCACGTTAATTTTCAGTATACATGAAGATTTTTTATTATTCAACCAGTTTTACCAAGGAAAATACTTCTTGCAGAGGGGTATTTCACCTCAGTACAGTCGAAAATTTTACGTCATTTCTCCTTTCGGGACAAAACTTTTTCGTAAATGTCCGTTTTTACAAAAATAGGCATTTACATTTTTCATCCGGAGTGATATAGTGTCTAATACTGTGTTCATGAAAGACGGCGGACGGCGAAGCACACCGCTGCCACAGGACAGAACAGCAGTACAGAATTATTTTAGAAAAAGGGTGACCGAAATGAAGCATATCGAGATCAGATGGCACGGCCGCGGAGGCCAGGGCGCGAAGACAGCCGCCCTGCTTCTGGCAGACGTTGCTTTCAACACAGGCATGTATGTACAGGGATTTCCGGAGTACGGCCCGGAACGTATGGGTGCCCCCATCACCGCCTACAACCGGCTGGGCGACACCGAGATCCGCGCCCATTCCAACATTTACGAGCCGGACTATGTGGTGGTTGTGGATGAGACCCTGCTCCACTCCGTGGATGTCACAAAAGGACTTTCCAAAGAAGGCGGCATCATCATCAACACCGAACGCCCGAAGGATGAGATCATTTCCTTATTAAAGGGGTACGACGGACCGGTGTACACCATTGACGCCCGGACCATTTCCGTGGAATGCCTCGGAAAATACTTCCCCAACTCCCCGATGCTGGCCGCCATCGTCAAGGTGGCAGGCATTATGGATAAGGATACCTTCCTGTCCCAGATGCAGGCTTCCTATGAGCATAAGTTCGCGAAGAAGCCGGAAGTGATCGAAGGAAATATGCGCGCTTTGGAGCGCGGCTTCACGGAGGTGCAGTGATGGCGAATAAAGATAAGAGAACGGATATCAGCAAAATAAATGAGACCGCTCCCTATACCGACATGACGCTGGGAAACCAGATTTACGGCGGCGGCGGTTCCCGGGAGTTTAAGACCGGCGAGTGGCGGACCCAGACTCCGGTGATGAACTGGGAGAAATGCGCCCAGTGCCTGCTCTGCGCACCCATGTGCCCGGACAGCTGCATCCCGGTAACAGACGGCAAAAGAGAAGATTTTGATTACGATCACTGCAAGGGCTGCGGCATCTGCGCGAAGGTCTGCAGCTTCAAGGCGATCCAGATGAAGGAGGGACTGTAACATGGCCGGTAAGAGAGACCGTATGTCGGGAAATGAGGCCGTGGCCCTCGCCATCAAGCAGGTAAACCCGGACGTTATGCCTGCATTTCCCATCACACCTTCTACGGAGATCCCGCAGATGGTGTCCACATTCATCGCCAACGGCGAGATCGATACCGAATTTATCCCGGTGGAATCCGAGCACAGCTCCATGAGCGCAGCGATCGGTGCTTCCGCCGCAGGTGCCCGTGCACTGACCGCCACATCTTCCTGTGGCCTGGCATTCATGTGGGAGGAGCTGTATATCGCGGCCTCCGACCGTCTGCCCCTGGTGCTCTGCGCCGTAAACCGTGCACTGACGGGCCCCATCAATATCAACTGCGATCATTCCGACACCATGGGTGCCCGGGATTCCGGCTGGCTGCAGGTCTATGCAGAGACCAATCAGGAAGCCTATGACAACTTCATTATGGCTTACCCCGTCACAGAACATCCGGAGGTAATGCTTCCCATGATGGTCTGCCAGGACGGCTTCATCACCAGCCACGCCGTTATGAATATCGAAACCATGGATACCGAGACCGTCCGGGATTTCGTGGGCATCTATGAGCCGGAAAACTTCCTGCTGAATGCCGACATGCCCATGGCCATCGGTCCTTATGCGAATTCTCCCTTCTATATGGAGACGAAGATGAACCAGCGTCTCGCCATGAAGAAGGCGAAGGAAGTGATCCTGGAGGTATGCGAGCGCTTCGAGAAGATCTCCGGCCGGAAGTACGGTCTCTTCGAGGAGTACCGCATGGAGGATGCAGAGTATGCCATCGTCATCATGGGCTCCGCTTCCGGAAATACAAAGAATGCCGTCGACATCCTGCGTGAGCAGGGCGTAAAGGCCGGCATGATCAAGGTCCGCGTCTTCCGTCCCTTCCCGGGAGAAGAGCTGGCCGCTGCCCTGTCCAAGGTATCCGCCATGGCGATCCTGGACCGTGCCGAGAGCTTCTCCGGCTGCGGCGGACCTCTGGGCTCCGAACTGAAGGCCGCGCTCCTGGATGCAGGCGTTACCGCTCCGGCCATCAACTATTTCTATGGCCTGGCCGGCCGTGATTTCACGGATCAGTCCGCCATCGATGTCTTTACGGCACTGCAGGGACTGGTGAAGGACGGCACACCCATCGAGCAGTTCCAGTACATCGGTCTTCGGAAACCCGAAGACAACGATCAGAAGAAAATGAAGTAGAAAGGCGGGAGAGATCAATGGCATTTAATTTCAAACAAGTCATGAATAAGCCGGAACGTCTGGCTCCCGGCCACCGTCTCTGTGCAGGCTGCGGCGCCGGGATCACGGTCCGCACCGTCCTTCGGGCCTTAAAACCCGAGGACCACGCTGTCATCGGAAATGCCACGGGCTGCCTGGAGGTTTCCTCCTTCATGTATCCCTACACATCTTATGAAGACAGCTATATCCACAATGCATTTGCCTGCGCCGGCGCAACCCTGTCCGGCGTGGAGACGGCATACAATGCGCTGAAGAAGCGCGGACGCATCGACGATACTTACAAATTCATCACCTTCGGCGGTGACGGCGGTACCTACGATATCGGTATTCAGTCCCTGTCCGGTGCCATGGAACGCGGACATGACATGGTCTATGTCTGCTACGATAACGGTGCATATATGAACACCGGTATCCAGCGTTCCTCCGCAACTCCCATGTATGCGGATACCACCACCACTCCGGTGGGAAGCGCTTCCGTCGGTAAGCTGCAGAGCCGTAAGGATCTGGCGAAGGTCATCGCCGCCCACAACGTTCCCTATGTGGCACAGTCCACCTTCACTCCCATGATGAAGGATCTCTACGAGAAGGCGGAGAAGGCCATTTACACACCCGGCGCTGCTTTCCTGAACGTCATGGCCCCCTGCCCCCGTGGCTGGCGCTACGACGCAGCCGACATTGCCCAGATCTGCAAGCTGGCCATCGACACCTGCTACTGGCCCCTCTTCGAGGTGATCGAGGGAAAATGGATCCTCAACTACGAGCCGAAGAAGAAGCTCCCCATCGAGGATTTCCTCCGTGCCCAGGGCCGCTTCAAGCACCTGTTTAAGCCCGGCAACGAGCACCTGATCGAGCAGTTCCAGGCAGAAGTGGATAAACGCTGGGAAGACCTGCTGTACATGACTGCGAAATAGGATCGAGTAACGAGCCACGGTCGGCGTAGAATAATAAAAGGGTATGACGTCATGCTTGCATGAAACGTCATACCCTTTTATTATTCGGAAGCGGTCCGGCGACAGACGGACCGCGTGTGTGCGCAGCACACGGCGCCGGGCGACCCTAACGCATCTCCATGCTTGCATGGAAAAATGCGTCCTCTGTTGTTTCGTATGCGGTCCGGCGACAGACGGACCACGCGTGCCAACTTTCTAATCCGTGACTATGAAATCATCTGCAATATAGAATCTTTTAAATGAACCAATATATCTGTTCGTTGTAATCGGTTTGATAATCCTATACTCCCCTGATTCCAATTTCCCATATAATGCACTCCAATCAATTTGACTTTCAAAAACGGAATCCCGCTTCTCACCTCCTACGGGCCATCCAACATCTATCCATGCCGAATCCTCTTCCTTATTTGTCAATAGATCCTCATACCCTCCACCGCTTCTTTTTTGAATATAATAACGTTCACCTGTAGTTATACTTCCCGCCCCCACTGTCTCATTTGCCTTGTAAACAAACCGAAGCGTTCCGCCAACTGATGTCACATCCTTCATTTCCATCTGAATGCCCAGTGTCTGTATCTCTCCATCATATATGGTTGCATCTGTCTCCTCATTGAATTCCATTTCATTTTTATACTGCTTAAAAGGCTCTTCAATAGACATAATTTCCTCTGAATCCACATTATTCTTTACACATGATGTATCTATAATCGGTATCAACAATAGTATTATAAAGCATATCAGTTTTCTCATAATTGCGCACACCCTCCTCACTCACAAGTTCAGTATTAGTTTGTCTTTATTGAAAAGCCTGCTCCATTGATTGTTTCATAAGGGGTAAAATACACATATGTAATCCCATTAATGGTGCCTGACCCATGATGTACCCCACAGAAACTTGTTCCATTTCTGTATGGTCCACCGCTATCACCACCCTGCGAATAACCAGAAATCAATTTTGCCTTTACGATATTGGTGAAACCATTTGAAGTAACCTGATAATCCGTCACTTGACAAAACGCTTGTCCAGATACCCTGCCATACTTATATAGATATGTTCCTACCGCCGGGTGATACTGATAACCCGTGAAATTAGTTGTGTTCCCTGATGTTGTAAAAACGCTTGAAGTCGCCGTATATCCTGACGCTGCAGAAATAATAGAATAATCGCCGCTTACACCTGGAGAATGTACATTTACACACACTGTTCCAATTGTTGATCCTCCATATGTAATGCTCATGCCTCCTGATAAAGTATGTCCGCAGGTAATAAATGCCGGTGCCCCATTATACGTTCCACTTCCACCAAGAGTAACCCAATTATTAAGCGTTGATCCCGCTACAACAGACGCCTCTTCCTTTATTTCACCCGATGGTTCCACAAGAATCTCATCAGTAACGATCAAATTCTTCGCCATTTGATAGGATTCTTCTTTTACGTAGATTACGCCACAATTCTTCTGTATTCTCACAGAAAATGACAGCACAAATCCTTCTTTTTCATATCTCTCAAATGTTTCTCTCGCCTTTTTCATCAAATCATTATATGACTTAGGAACGATTTCGTATTTCACAGCAACATAATCTTTAAGAATATCATTATACATATTAACTGATTCTTCTGTTGTTAATAATACATGAAGAATACCATTATCAATATAGTCTCCTCCGAAATCGTTTGGAAACTGAACTCCACGTTGGTTGAACCAAGCGATAAGCTTTTCATGGGCTTCACATGCTTCAGCTTGATCATTTACCATATTCTCGAAGTTCATTTCATCATTTGCACTTACGCGGAATGATGAATTAACAATAACCACGAATAATGCTATAATAATAGCTATCACTTTTCGTTTCATAAGGAACCTCCTCATTTAGTATAATTCTTAATCATTCTATCATTGCAAATTTAAAAAAACAACGTCACATACGCAAGCGTTGTTTTTTTTCGATCAAGCGTTATAATAAGACCCAACATGAATATAGACAGCTCGATAACCAGCGGACTGGGCATTCTCCGACGTCGCCGAGATCTGCAAACTGGCGATCGATACTTGCTACTGGCCCCTCTTCGAGGTGATCGAGGGAAAATGGATCCTCAACTACGAGCCGAAGAAGAAGCTTCCCATCGAGGATTTCCTCCGTGCCCAGGGCCGCTTCAAGCATCTCTTCAAGCATCTCTTCAAGCCGGGAAATGAGCACTTGATCGAGCAGTTCCAGGCAGAAGTGGATAAACGCTGGGAGGACCTGCTGTATCTCACCGCGAAGTAGGATTGAGTAACGGAAAAGCCCGGCTCACAAAAAGAAGGACGCACCTCCATGATCTCATGGACAGGCGCGTCCTTCTTTATTTTTTTAAATCATTTCAGGAATTCAACCTCAAGGAACTGGTTCATCATATCCCTCCGGGCAGTTTCATCCCCCCTGGGATAGAATACCCCGATCACCATGTTCACCCCTGTATCCGTCTGAAAGAAGAAATGCTCGAACATGAAATCATTATCCCGGATCTTTGTGGTTATATGGTATACCGGCCGTCCCGCCAGGCTGTCCGAAGCAATATCGGGCCAGACAGCGCCGATGGTGGACTCCTCTATGGAGCGATCCATATCCTCTCCATCCTGCAGTTTTGCGGCACCCTCGGCGATCAGACGAATATCTGTATTCTGCCTCTTCAGCTTCTCCAATTTGAAATAGGAAGAGCTTTCCGGTATCGGCTTCCCTTCCGCATAGTTGACCACGATCATATCCGCGTCGATTCCATCCGCCGGAACACCCCCTCCGGGTTCATTCCCCAGGACGAGATCCTTCGTCTCCTTATATGCATGTCCGGTAAACCCGTCTCTGACCGTCAGTCGGAATTCCTCGGTGCCGACCACTTCCACACTTCCCTTTGCCTCCAGCACCGGTGCTCCGCCGTCGGCACTCTGCTCAGCCTCCCGGCCATCGCTCTTTCCGCAGCCCACCAGCCCAATGCTCATAACACAAGTAAATACGATCACTGCAAGAAACCTTCTTCTCATGATTTTTCCTCCTGATCCTGCGCAGAATCCGCCAAAGCTTCCTCTCGCATAAGAATGTATTCACTTATATTTTTTCATGACCCGGACAAAGGTTCATTTTTTTTCAGTTTTTTTCTGTCAGATCCTCCTTTTGGAAGGTAGTGATCTCGGTTCTGTCCAGATTTTCGGCGCAGACCAGCCGATTTGCCTGCCGCTCGATGCAGCGTTCAAAGAAATTCCGCACCTCACGGGCATTTGCAAAATGCTCTCCCTTATTCTTCACCATATCTTTAAAGAATCCCCGTGCGAAAATGTCTGCTTCCTCCGTCAGGCGGAAGTCCTGGCTATGGCACATGGAGATAAAGATCCGGTACAGCTCCTCGTCGGAATAATCCTCAAAGTCGATAAATTTATTGAATCGGGACCGAAGTCCGGGATTGGACTGAAGGAATTCCTTCATGGGTTCGGTATATCCCGCCACAATGACGATAAAGTCCTTCCGGTCGTCCTCCATCCGCTTCAGAAGCGTATCCACCGCTTCCTGCCCGAAGTCTCCGGCTTCCTTCTTATTCGTCAGGGTATAGGCTTCATCGATGAAGAGCACGCCGCCCAGGGCACTGTCAACCACATCATTGGTCTTCTGCGCTGTCTGTCCCACATACCCCTCTACCAGGCCGGCCCGGTCCACTTCGATCAGCTGTCCCTTGCTGACCACACCCAGCGCCTTATAAAGCTTCGCCAGAAGGCGGGCTACGGTCGTCTTGCCGGTTCCCGGGTTCCCCGAGAAAACCAGATGCAGCGACATATCCGGCTGCTTCAATCCCATCTCCTCCCGCATCTTCCGGACGCGGATCACATTGATCAGATTGTTCAGGCTTCTTTTCACATGCTCCAGACCGATCAGCTGATCCAGCTTCTCCAGAAGATCCTCCACGGAGATCTGCTCTTCTGCATTCTGCTGATCCGCCGCACCACGGCCCTTTGACCTCTCATCTTCCTTCCGGGTACCGCCGGCGCTGTTTCCTCCGCCGCGGTCTTCCTTTGCTCTGCCGGATCCGTATTTCCCCTCCGAAGCGTCGCCCCTTCCGTATTTCCCGTTATTCTCGGTCCGATAGGCCGTACCTCTGCCCCTGCCGGCGGGTCCGCTCTGACCTCCCGTGGGCACCGGATCATCCGTAAAATACGACGCAGCAACCGTCATATCCACCGTGGCATCCGGCCGCGGCTTCGCCGGTGCAAATCGTTTCGGCATACCGTAATCCGCACGCCCCTTATCTCCGTAGCGCAGGGGATCCCTGGTATCATATAATCCATAAACCTTCAGATAATCATTCAGAACATTGATATACGTCGTGATCTTCTTCGCCTCATCCTCACTGACGCCTGCAAATGCAATAAACGCCAGTCCAAGGTCACGGAAGCTGTTCACGATAAACCTCGATATGGATACGCCTGCATCTGTTGTGCGGCGTGAGCTCTGGGACAGGTCATCCTTCACGAAAAATTTCAGAGAATCCGGAACCTTTGAAAGAAGATTCGGGTCCAGACTGTTATCCTCGCGGAACTGCAGAAACTGGGTGGGGCTAAGATGGATCTGGAGCAGTTCATTTGCAAATGCCACCTGCCGCATGGGTTCCGAACTTCTCTCATCATAGAGATACCCGAGGAACACCAGCATATCATACTTCAAAAGCTCGCGAAGCGTGATGGCTGCATCCTCGGGATAGATTCCGTTCTTCTTATGATCGATCTCATCTGCATACGAAAAACAGCAGTTAACCATGTAACCCGGACCCAGATCAGTCGGTGGTATGGGGGCTGCGTAATTCGTAACGGGTGTATTCTCTTTCTGCCATGACGGACCTGTAGGCCGGCCGAATAATCTTGTCCACATTGATGAGCTCCTCGATTCTGTGCGCCGACCAGCCTACGATGCGCGCGATCGCGAAGATCGGTGTGTAGAGCTCGATCGGGATTCCAAGCATACTATACACGAAACCGCTGAAAAAGTCCACATTTGCGCTGACCCCTTTGTAGATCTTCCGCTTTTCGGCGATGATCTCCGGAGCCATTTTTTCGATGGACGCATAAAGTTCGAATTCATCATCCAGATGCTTCTCCGCAGCCAGCTTCTCCACGAATCTGCGGAGCACTCTGGCTCTCGGATCGGATACGGAATAAATGGCATGTCCCATACCGTAGATCAGTCCCATCCGGTCAAATGCCTGACGGTCCACGATCTTCGCCAGATAATCTCTCAGTCGGTCCTTATCCTTGTAATCCGGCACATGCGCACGAATATCCTCCATCATCTGCATCACCTTCAGATTTGCGCCGCCGTGCTTCGGCCCCTTCAGAGAGGAAAGCGCCGCCGCCATTACGGAATAGGTATCCGAACCTGCGGAAGAAACCACACGGGTGGTAAAGGCGGAGTTATTCCCGCCGCCATGCTCTGCATGCAGCACCAGCGCCGCATCCAGCACCTGGGCCTCCAGCTGCGTATATTCCTTATCGGGTCTCAGGAGGCGAAGTACATTTTCTGCCGTAGAGATGGTCGGATCCGGGAAATGGATGAACATGCTTTCATCCTTCTCATAGTGACTGTAAGCATTGTAGCCGTAGACCGCCAGCATCGGAAATTCACTGATCAGCCGGAGGCACTGCTCCAGTACATTCGGTATGGAAAGATCCGATACATTGTCATCATAAGCCGAAAGCGTCAGCACCGACTTGGTCATGGAATTCATGATGTCATGGCTGGGCGCCTTCATGATCACGTCCCGGGTGAAGTTGGTGGGCAGGGTCCGAAGAGATCCCAGTACCTGACGAAAATCGATAAGCTCGTCATCCGTGGGCAGTTCTCCGAAGAGCAGCAGGTATGCCACCTCCTCAAAGCCGAACCGTTTAAACCCGAAATCCTTTACCATATCGATCACATTGTAGCCCCGGTACCAGAGCTGGCCGTCGATCTGGATCTCCTTCCCATCCTCGATCTTCGAGGAGACGATCTTTGATATATTGGTAACGCCGGTGAGAACGCCCTTTCCGTTCTTGTCGCGAAGTCCCCTCTTCACGCCATACTGTTCGTAAAGATTCTCATCCACCTCATCCGCCTTTCGGCAGATGGGCTCATATAATTTCGAATATTCCTTCACATTCATGTTCAGTCCCCCTTGATCGAAACGTTCCGATTTCTTCTATGATCACTCCTCCGACGATCCGTTCAGCAGCGTATTCTCACTGGAATTCAGGATATCCATGAACTCTTCGCCGGTAATGGTTTCATTTTCATACAAATGCTTTGCGATCTCATGCAGCTTCTGAACGTTCTGCTGCAGGATCTCCTTCGCCCGGGCATGCTGGGTTCTCACGATCTCCACCACCATGTGGTCGATCTTCGTTTGGGTCTCCGGTGCGCACGCAAGGGAGGTATCTCCGCCCAGATACTGATTCGTCACCACTTCCATGGCAACCATATCGAACTCGTCGGTCATACCGAACCGGGTCACCATGGCCCGGGCCAGCTTGGTGGCCTGTTCGATATCATTTGAAGCTCCGGTGGTGATCTCGTTGAAGATCAGCTCCTCCGCAGCACGTCCGCCGGACAGTGTGGCGATCTTGTTCATGATCTCCGTCTTTGTCATCAGGTTCCGCTCGTCCTCATCTACCTGCATGGTATAACCGAGGGCACCTGAGGTACGGGGAATGATGGTGATCTTGGTCACCGGAGCGGACTGGGTCTGCATGGCAGCCACCAGCGCATGCCCCACCTCGTGATAGCTGACCACCAGCTTCTCCTTGTTGGTAAGGATCTTATTCTTCTTCTGGTATCCGGCGATAACAACCTCCACGGATTCCATAAGGTCCTCCTGCTGAACCACCTTCCGCCCCTCACGAACGGCTTTCAGCGCACCTTCATTTACGATATTGGCCAGCTGCGCTCCGGAAGCTCCGGAAGCGGTTTTTGCGATGGTCTCAAAATCCACATTCTCTGAGATTCGGATCTTCTTTGCGTGAACCTTCAGGATGTCGATACGCCCCTTCAGATCCGGCAGCTCCACCGGGATCCGGCGATCGAAACGACCCGGGCGAAGCAGCGCCGGATCCAGAGATTCCGGCCGGTTGGTGGCCGCCAGAATGACAACGCCGGTATTTCCCTCAAAACCGTCCATCTCGGACAGCAGCTGATTCAGTGTCTGCTCCCGCTCATCATTGGTAGAAAGACTGGAGTCACGCTTCTTTCCGATGGCGTCGATCTCATCGATGAAAATGATACAGGGCGCCTTCTCTTTCGCCTGCTTGAAGAGATCCCGCACCTTTGCGGCGCCCATACCTACAAACATCTGTACAAATTCGGAACCGGAGATGGAGAAGAAGGGCACATCCGCCTCTCCTGCCACCGCTTTGGCCAGCATGGTCTTACCGGTTCCCGGAGGGCCCACCAGCAGGGCGCCCTTCGGCAGGGTGGCTCCGATCTCGGTATATTTTTCCGGTTCATGCAGATAGTTTACGATCTCGGACAAAAGATCCTTGGCTTCCTCTTCGCCTGCCACATCCCGGAAACGGACGTCATTCTTGGATTTCACATAGATCCGGCCGGTTCCTCTGCCCTTTCCTCCGCTCATGGAGAAGGACATCATGTCCGGGTCGTCTCCGATCTTCTTCATCAGCCGCCTGGAAATGATCTTCCACACGATGATGAGCAGAAGGATCTGAACGCCGAAGGTGATGGCATAATACAGCAGAGGATTCATGGGCTCCACGATCTCTGCGCCGAAGGTGGCTCCGGACTTGTAGAGCCGTTCATACAGCTCCGAATCCTCCATCAGACCGGTCTTATATGTATTTCCATCCGCGTCATTGAAAAGAATATAGGTAGAAGTTACCGAGGCTTCCTTGATCTTCTTCTCGTCGATCATCTTCATAAAGACGTTATAGCCCACCTCGGAAACCTGTTTCTGCATGAACTGCCTGTAGATCAGAACGTTCATGATCCCGAAGACCACCAGAAAGATGAGTACGAAGGGAATCGTTTTTTTTCTATCCGGACGCATTTCGCCCATAGATATTTTCCTCCTTGTTTTGTACGAAACCTCGTATGATCCGGGTTTCGGTACATGAATTTCATGGCATATCGAGGATTAGCACTCTAACCCTCCAAGTGCTAACCGTGATGTTAGCACAGGAAATTTCGCATGACAAGGGATATGACTCATTATCAACGATATTTTATATTGCGATGCTGGGGTCAAAAGGTATTTTGCCCCCCAGCTGATGATCCGCATCAAAGCATGGGGGCAATGACCCGCAGCACGGAATCCAGCACGTGCCCCGGAAGGCTCCGCCGGGTGTCTTCCTCCGTCACCTCATGACACTCCGGGAAGGTGCTCTTGAAATCCCGGTACAGAACGCCGGCCGTCCGGGCATCCGAAAAGTAGACCGCATCTTCGAAATGCAGGAACAGACTCCGGTAATCCAGGTTGATGGTTCCCACCACGCCCTTTTCATTATCGCAGAGCATGCATTTGGAATGAAGGAACCCCGGCGTATAGGTATAGATCTTTACACCGTGTTTCATCAGGTGCTCAAAGCTGGCTTTCGTCAGCCGGTATACCAGTTTCTTGTCCGGGATCCCCGGCACCACGATCCGGACATCCACCCCCCGCCTGGCAGCGATACAGAACGCACTGGTCAGCTGATCGCTCATGATAAGGTAAGGGGTAAACATGTACAGGCGCTTCTTGGCCTGGTTGATCACGTCCATATAGACATGCTCCGCCAGAGGAATATCATCAAAAGGTTCATCTCCGAAGGGCTGCACAAAAGCCTCCGACTTCACCCTTTCATGATATCGGTGAGGCATATAGTCCTTCAGTTCATTGATCATACCCGTGTAGACTTCCTGCTCCTCCTCTTCCATCTCCGCCAGCTTCTCCCGGGTTTTCTCCGTATGCTGATTGTGTTCCAGCTTCTTGTCCAGCTTCTTAAGAAGTCTGGCGCGCTTCACATTTCGTTTGTAGGCCTCAATATCCACGGCCTCCCACATTTCCAGGAACATCAGTGTCATGTTCCAGACACCGTCGCCCTTCAGCCGGATCCCGGCATCCTTCCATCGTCCGTAAGGACAGTTGATATTCACGTAGCGATCCGAAAGATTCATGCCCCCGGTGAACCCGATATAGCCATCCACGATCAGCATCTTCCGGTGATCGCGGTTGTTCATGAATACCGAGAAAACCGGCACCATGCGGTTATACTTCAGACATTTAAAATTCGGGCTGATGCCGTTCAGTTTCTTATGATAATTTCTCGGCAGATACTGGGCGCAGCCGAAGTCATCATATAAGAGGCAGACTTCCACGCCGCTCTCGGCCTTTTCGATCAGCAGATTCAGCATGGGTTCCCATACATCCCCCACCTCGATGGTGAAATACTCCATGAAGATAAAATGCTCCGCCCCGCGGATGGCCTCCATCATCCCTGCCAGGAGCTTCTCTCCGCTGTTATAATACGTGAGTTCCGTACACTGATGCACCGGGAAGAACTGCTGATTAAAGATATACTCCGAGGTTCCGGCTCCGCGGACATCCTTCTGAATGAAAGCGTCCCGGGTCCGCCGGTCCTGAAAATAAGACAGATGGTATTTTACATCCGCCGCATCCAGTCTGTGTTTGAAGCCGCGGCCGGGCTTCTTGTTCCCGAAAAGATAGTAGAACGGCGCCCCGAAAATGGGGAAGATCAGCACCACGATGATCCAAATCAGCTTGTACTCTGTCTGCTCTGTACGGTCGTTCAGAAGTATGATCACGAAGACGATGGCCAGTCCTCGCATGATATTGGTCAGCATCGGAAAAAAATCCACTAAATTAGAAACTCCCGTAGCGATCCAGCCCACCTGGAGCGCAATAAGAAGTCCGGCCGGAAGCGCCCGGCCGAACAAAAGATTATTGTAACGTTTCATTTTAATTCTGGTTTTTTTTTCTGACATCTGCCAAATCCTCATACTGTCATCCCGCACCGGAACTAACAACTCTCTTTTTTTCTCAATCTTACTGACCCATGATCTCATCCACCGATTCAATGCATGCGCTCCGGAAACCGCATGCCTCCAATGCAGCCACGCCGCGAATGGTGGTTCCGCCCGGCGAACAAACCTGATCCTTCAGAACCCCCGGGTGCTCCCCGGTTGCGATCTGCAGCCCCGCCGATCCGTGAACCATGCCACTGACCAGCCGGTACGCCATGGCCCGGGGAATCCCGTATTTCACTGCCGCATCCGCATACGCCTCGATAAAGAGATCCACAAAAGCAGGGGCACAGCTGGTGATGCACATACCGATCTTCATGAGATTCGGCGGAAGCACCTCCACCGTACCGATGGCCGTAAGCAGATCCTTTGCATATAGGTTATCCTCTTCCGTCATGGTGTGGCACTCCTCAAACAGTGTCACGCCATCCTGAATCCGCGCCGGCGTGTTCGGCATGATACACTGCACGGCGATATCCACTCCGGCTTCCTGAAACTTCGCCAGAGAAAAGCCCGCCGCGATACAGATCACAGGCATTTTGGGTGCTTTTTCCGCGATGATCCGCGCATTCTCAAGCACCTGACCGGGTTTGCAGGCGATGAGGATCATATCCACCTTGGACAGCATTTCCTCCAAACTGCTGCAGATCCCGATGCCCAGCTCCTCATGCTTTGCGGCAAGCTCCGCCGGGATCGGGGTGTAAGCATATGCCATGTCCGGCGTCAGCTTTCCTGCCGCCACAAACCCCGAGAAAAGAGCCGAGCCCATATTCCCGATACCGATAAATCCGATGCGTTTCATATCTCAATGCCTCCGTTTCAATTCAAAATCTCTTTACTCAAAATCTCTTTATTCAAAATCTCTTTATTCATGATCTTCTTTATTCATGGTCTCTCATATCCCTTCGATAAGAGCCTCTTTACAATTACTGGATCTTCTCAAAATCGATGGCGCCATGCTTGCAGGTCGGACAGATAAAGTCCTCCGGAAGCTCTTCACCTTCATAGATATATCCGCAGATCTTGCAGCGCCAGCCCTTCACCGCCGTCTTTTCAGGCTTCGGCTTGATGTTGGACTGATAGTAGCTGTAGGTTGCGGAAGCATCCTGATTCAGTACGCCGCCGTCCGTAACATCCGCGATGAACATGGTGTGCGTTCCGAGGTCCACCTCCTGCACCACCTTTCCGGAGATGAACGCATTGATCCCCTTTGTGATGACGAACAGCCCGTTGTTCGCCCGCACCGCATCCGGATAACCCGCGAACTTATCCACGTCACGACCGCTCTGGAAACCGAAATGCCGGAACAGATCAAAGTTTGCCTTCTCGGAAATGATGGAGATATTGAACTCTCCCGTCTCCTTGATGATATCATGCGTATAATTCGCCTTGTTCACACAGATGGAGATGCGATTCGGTGTGGTCGTCACCTGGATAGCCGTGTTGATGATACAGCCGTTATCCTTTCCATCCGCTGTCTTTGCCGTCAGGACATAGAGTCCGTAACCCAATTTGTACATTGCTTCTTTGTTCATATTTTTTCCCCTTTCTGTTATTATCCTTCTATTACCCTTCCTGCTTACGTACTGCCCCCTCGATCTTCTCGGCAGCACGCCTGCCGGTTCGAGTTCAAATATCATCTCCACGCCGTAAAATACTCTATCGCAGAATATGCTTCATCTCCCGGACCGCTGTCTTGACTCTCTTATCGAACTGCTCAAAAAAGGTCCTGCTGTCTTCCTTCTCCGATTCATATTCCACCACATAGAAAAGATCCAGCAAAAACAGCATAAAATTCCGGATCTGCTGCGGATCCTTCGCCTCCCGGACCTTTCTTCGGACCAGCCCCAGGAAATTATGCCATTTCCGGACAAAGGCCGTATGTTCCTCGATGGGCTCGATATCGATCCACTTTTGAACCTTCACCTTGCTCCGGTTCTGCTTCGTACATTCATTTACCTGCAGGAAATACTTGAAATCTCCATTTTCATAATACCGCCCCAATGGAAAAAGCCTGCAAATGGAGGGTCGGTAAGGATGGATACTGCAGCGTCCCTCCGAATCCAGAAAACGGCAGCCATTCTCCATATTCATGTGCGGCAGCGCAAGACCGTCCAGCATGGAGATCCGGATTTCCTGATCCACCATGTCCTCGAAGCTCCGTCCCGTTCCCCGGGAAAGCATCCAGACATCATAGGGATCCAGCGTGATGGAAGTCCCCATGTCGCTCTTGCAGCATTTGCTGCAGCCCGCACACCCCGCACAGTCCGCCCGCACCATATCATTCAGTTCATACAGACGCCCGTCGGAGATCTCTGACAGCGTACCCTCCCGAAGCATAGGATCCTTCCTTTCCGTAAGACAAGGCATAGTATTTCCATATTGTAGTTTACTTGAAAACCCTCGGAATGTAAAGTCAATGTATCACGATCCGGGATACCTGATCGCTCCGCAACGTAATCTGCCCGCCAAATTTATATTGCTATTTTCTTTCTTTTATGTTAGTTTAATACTGTTATAGTGGTTTTCATGGCCGCAAATAACTGTGACCTGAACCTGAATCAAATAGTTTATGTCATATATTTAGAGAAAGGATGGTTATCATGGCAGATTATTTTGATCCTAACAACAACGGATCCTACAACCAGCAGAATTCGCAGTACCCGCAGTATCCGCAGTACCAGTCGAATCCGAACGGTCAGTATGATCCCCAGCAGCAGATGTATCAGCAGCAAATGTACCAGCAGCAGATGAACCGTGGCGCATTCGGCATGAATCAGCCGCAGTACGCACCGGGCCAGGCATACGGAGGCGCTGCCGTAACGAGCGTTAACGACGTTCTGACAAAGTCCTTCCTGTTCATGTTCCTGGCACTGCTTGTAACCGGAATCGTAGCATTATTTGTTGCAAATTCGCCTTCATTCATTCTTTCCTTCTACGGAAACCCGACGCTCATCCTCATTGTTGTGGTGGCTGAGTTCGGTGTCGTGATCGGTGCAACCTTCGCTATGAAGAAGAACAACCTGATGCTTTCGGCAATTCTCTTCGGCGTTTATTCAGTCCTGAACGGAATTACACTTTCCGTGATCTTCCTGGTATATGAACTGGGATCCATCACACAGGTATTCTTCATTGCAGCAGCGATCTTCGGTGCTATGGCAGTGATCGGCGCAACAACCAAGAAAGATCTGTCCAACATCGGTATGATCTGTATCGTGGGACTTTTCGGAATCATCATCGCATCTATCGTGAATATGTTCCTTAAATCCCCCGGTATGGACTATGTGATCAGCATCATCGGCGTCATCGTATTCGTCGGACTTACCGCATACGATGTACAGAAGATCAAAAAACTGGCTGCATCCAATCCCGGATACCATCCGATGGTTCTCGGTCTGTACGGCGCTATGGAACTGTACCTCGACTTCATCAACCTGTTCCTGTACCTGCTGAGACTCCTCGGCAAAGCCAAGAACTGACGAAACCAAGGTACGATTCCCAGTTAGACATACAAAAAAAGAATCGGCACGTGCTCGCACGATGCCGATCCTTTTTTTGTATGTCGTAGTCCTGCGAAGCAGGACCTGCCCCGATCATCGCGGTCATAAGCGCCGAAAGGCGCGACGGACGTGCAAAGCACGGACGGG
>CAMPAX010000024.1 GCA_946633495.1 uncultured Lachnospiraceae bacterium
TTCCCTGCGGCGGCATCTGGCCTCCCTGAGGCATCATTCCCTGCGGCGGCATCTGACCTCCCTGGGGCATCATTCCCTGCGGCGGCATCTGACCTCCTGCACGGTTTCTCATTACCTCCATACGATTCACTTTGCCGCTTGTCGCATCCGCAACAGCCGTGATCAGCATTTCATTGACCAGCGCCTGGAAACGTTCCATACTGAACTGGAACGCATTGATTTCAGTTAAAAGGCGCGCAACGTAATTGTCACGATCCGCCTCATCAAATTTCATTTTTGCAACCAAATCCCTGAAAAATGCGGGAATTTCAGAGATATCCATCGTTCCCTGTTTGATCGGAGCAAACATGCAGATAGTCTGCTGATTCTGTGGATTCACGAAAATGTATTCGTCATTCTTTACGATATAGCTCACCGGTATTCCCTGAGAGCCCGCAGATAATGTGATTGACAGATTCTTTAAAAATGTCAGTACTTCCTGCTTCCTCAAAGGTTTTTGGATCAGTGAATTGAGCGTTGGAAAATCCGGAACATTTGCTACCAGTTCCCGTCGTCCACCGACGTCGATATACTGCAGCTGCATTAAGCCCTGCACCGGTGTGGTTCTTGCTCGATCCGCTGCCCGGTCATCAAATATATCCATCCCCTGCAGCTGATACCGAAGTGTCTGATAGCCATCCATTTTGTCAATATTGATCCCATACTTTTTCATGCCACACTTCCCCCAATTCTATCTCTCTGGATTATCACATTCTATCATTTCTCTCCGAGTGTGAAACACTCGTCAAGGGTCCCCATCATGCGTATCTCCGAGTGCTTCGCACCCGCCTGGTCACAGCTTTCACCGTATACATCCGCGAAAACCTCTGCGTTTTTGAGCAAGCTCGCCCTCAGTGGATTCCGCGGGTGTGCATGGCTCAATGTTACGTATCAGTATTTGAACATGAAGTCTTCGCCGCCAAGGCTGATCACCGCATTATTGGTGAGCAGCATCTCTTCCCCGTCAGCCAGCTCATGATCGTTCACGTAAGTATGATTCGTAGACTTGTTATCCTTGATGTAGTATCCGTCATCCTTCTTGGTAATGATCGCATGCTGTCTGGATATAGCTCCATTTCCGCTGACTGTATAATCTACGCCACGGTTTGCCTTTCCGATCTTGAATACGTTCTTCGTGATCATGGTCCGTTCCTTTGTATTTACACGAAGCAGATACGGATTGATCTTCAAGGTTGAAGTATCAGTCTTGGAAGGTGCCGGCTTCTCCGCCTCTTTCTCTTCCTTCTTCTCGGGAATCGATTCAACTATGGTATTCTTCTTGTCTTTCTCTTTCTTATTCTTTGAAGAACTGGAGACCTCTTTCATATCATCCGACACATCCGGTGCATCCGATTTGAGAAGCTCTGTGTTGGTTGTGTCTCCTGTCTCCTGAATGATCTCAGCTTCCTGGGCTGCCGCATTCTGGATCAAAGCTGCCCGGCTGACCTTAATATTCTTTCCGCCGGTCTGTCTTACTCCACGGGCCAGATTCTTCGCCTCTTCCTTGAGACGTTCCGCCTCTGCCGTCAGCCTTCTTAATCTTTCTTCATCATCCAGTTCCTCATCGTTGT
Source organism: uncultured Lachnospiraceae bacterium (assembly GCA_946633495.1). Classification (GTDB taxonomy): domain Bacteria; phylum Bacillota; class Clostridia; order Lachnospirales; family Lachnospiraceae; genus Eubacterium_Q. The sequence goes on from CAMPAX010000024.1 coordinate 1,611, forward strand.
CAGCTTTCGGGCTCTCAGATTCTTCCTCTGAAACCGCCTCATCTGCTTCTTCCGTTTCGGATTCTGCCGTCTCTGTCTCTTCCGCCTCAGCTGATTCTGTCTCTTCCTCCGCCTCAGCCTCGGCTTCCTCTTCTGCCTCAGCCTCTTCTGCCTCGGCTGTCATTTCTTCCGCTTCTTCTGTTTCTTCGGTTTCTTCGGTTTCGGCTGCCGCATCAGTGGTTTCGACTTCCGTCGTCTCCTGAACAGCCTCCTCCATCTCTACATCATCCTCGTCATCGCCGATCTCCGGCAAAGCCTCGCCCTCACCTGCCAGACCATCCATAAAGCTGGCGATATCTTTCTCCTCCGGTTCCGGAACCGCACTGTTTACGATCTCTCCGTCTTCCGTGGAAATGCTTTCCTGCTCGTCGAATTCGATTCCATCATCTTCCATCAGCGCTTCGGTCAGGCCGATCAGATTCCGAAGATTGAAGTTATCACCGTTTATAAAAGCCAAAAGCGTTCCGACATAGGTCAGATCACCATTAATATCATACTTGAAATTAGCGATCAGCTGACGTACAAAGCCCTTGAATTCCACGGATACCGCAGATTCTCCTTCCACCGGCAGGCAGATGAACTGCATCTTCATGGTATCCTGATCAACATACATAAAACCTTTATGAAGAAGAATGTAAGCCAGATGAAGTGCCTGCTCCTTGCAGCTGATAAGTCCGAGTGCAATATTCCGCAGGATCTTAAGAACCGTTTCCTTGTTTACCACGCCGGCAGTAAATTTCTCCAGAGACACGAGTCCCGAGATATCATAGGTCAGGTAATCATAATCCTCATCCTGTTCAAAGATCACATGAACCAGATCCAGAGGATCCTGCTCCTCCATATAATCCAACGTATCCTCGTCCAGCTCCATCCCCTCACCCATGATATAGGTCAGGTAACGCTCCTTACCGATGGTCTTTGCGTGAAAACTGAAACTTCTCATTTTTCTTCCTCCCCTTTTATGATGTCTGAATTTCAAGTTCGTAGTATTTACCGCGCTCTATTCCTCTTCTTCGGACTCTTCTTCCTCGCGCTTCATATCCTCAACGGTAACACCGTTGACGCTGTTCTCGTGATCCTCATAATTCCTGTAAAATGCATGTTCCCCGGACTCTTCATCTACGATGTGGTAATAATAATAGTCATGTTCCATGGGGTACAGCACCGCATCAATACAGGCAATTCCCGGATTGCAGATCGGACCTGCCGGGAGTCCCTTATATTTATACGTGTTGAATCTGGATTCCACTTCCAGATCCTCGTAAAGAACTTCTTCCTTGTCATACATTCCCTTGGTGATGGGGTAAAGAACCGTAGAGTCGATCTGCAGAAGCATATCGTCCTTCAGACGGTTGTTGATGACACCGGCGATCACCGGCCGTTCATCCGCAACGCGGCACTCACGTTCGATCATGGCCGCCATATTGACTACCTGATAGGAATTGAGTCCCAGCTCTTCCGCTCTTGCCTGTCGTTCATCGTCGTAATACACCATAAATGTATCCAGCATCCAGTACACCAGAGACTCTGCCGTGGTATCCTTGGTGATGTCATAGGTAGCAGGGAAGAGATATCCTTCCAGCCGATACCGTACCGGCACACCGTTCGGAACATCTTCCAAAAACGGGAACTTGGTCCGGGTCACGGATTTGCATGCATTGATGAACTCATCTGCAGTGCAGATATCCAGCTTCTCACAGCGCGCGGCGATCTGATCGATGGTGAAGCCCTCGGGCACCACCAGCTTCTGGATCACGCCGCCCGTCTCATCCTCCTTGGACATGATCTCCATCATTTCCAAAGTGTTCATCCCGGTGTTCAGCGTATATGTTCCGTGCTTCAACTCCCCGCGGAACTGAGAGGACTGAAGGCGGTCCACAAATGCGCCCTCATACTTGATCAACCCCTTCCGGTAAAGGATATGGGCGATCTCCTTCACAGATGCATTCTCCGGGATCACGACCTTCACATCCTGCCCGGCAGTGGTGGAAGTATTCGTAAGCTCCGCATTATAAGCCTCTTTATATTCTTTATAACGGTCCATGATGATCATTCCGAGAGCGATCAAAGCAACCAGACCGATCATGAATTTTACAAGCTTGACTGAAAATTTGCCCGGGGTCATAACCCGAACCCTCCTGAATACATTCGTTATTCTGTAACATAGGCAATCCGTACACCTGGAATCATTTACGCACACAAAAAAGGCATACTTGCACTAATTCTACAATAATGCTATCATATAATAGCACTTTTCGCAGAAAATAGCAAGGCGGAAAGAGACTATTCCGACCATTTCAGGAGGTATTATTTTGGCTGACGCAAACAAAAATCCTATCGTAACGATCACCATGAATAATGGTGGTGTAATGAAGCTGGAGCTCTATCCGGAAGTCGCTCCGAACACCGTGAACAACTTCATCTCTCTGGTAAAAAAGGAGTTCTATAATGGGCTCATCTTCCATCGTGTCATCAAGGGCTTCATGATCCAGGGCGGCTGCCCCGACGGACAAGGGACCGGCGGACCCGGCTATTCCATCAAAGGCGAATTTGCTGAAAACGGCGTGAAGAACGATTTAAAGCACACCCGCGGCGTACTCTCCATGGCACGTTCCATGCGCCCGGATTCCGCAGGCTCTCAGTTTTTCATCATGCATAAGGATTCACCGCATCTTGACGGATCCTATGCGGCCTTCGGCAAGCTGATCGAGGGTGAGGAAGTACTGGATGCCATTGCCAACACACGTACAGACTGGAACGACAGGCCGTCAGAAGACCAGACTATGATGACCGTAACCGTGGACACCTTCGGCGTTGATTATCCGGAACCGGTGATGATTGCGGACGAACGACGGTAAAAGTCAGGAAATATCAAAGTTTTCCACAGTATGGATCTTCCGGAAAACCGTCTGTTATTCAAGAAAGGGACATGGCAGGTGCCACGTCCCTTTTTCTATGCTCCGGCCTCTGCCGTCACACATCCCAATATCCGTCCAGAGTTGCAAAATAATCCTCCACCGTTTCCGGTCTTCGGATCTGCACCACGGATCCATCCTCCCGGAGCAGCAGTTCCGCAGAATGCAGCCGCCCGTTGTAGTTATAGCCCATGGCAAAACCGTGAGCCCCCGTATCATGGATCACAAGATAATCGCCCATATCGATCTTCGGCAGCTGCCGGTCGATGGCGAATTTGTCATTGTTCTCACAGAGCGAACCGGTCACATCATAGGTATGATCACAGGGCGCGTCTTCCTTTCCGAGAACCGTGATATGATGATACGCCCCGTACATGGCCGGGCGCATCAGATTTGCCGCACAGGCATCCACTCCGATATATTCCTTGTAGATATGCTTCTCGTGGATCGCTTTCGTAACCAGATGTCCATAGGGTGCCAGCATAAACCGCCCGGATTCCGTGAAAATGCTTACATTTCCCATCCCCGCCGGAACAAGAACTTCTTCATATACCTTGCGGACGCCTTCGCCGATCACAGCGATATCATTTCCTTCCTGATCCGGTTTGTATGGGATCCCGATCCCACCGGAAAGGTTGATAAAGGAAATCTCCACGCCCGTCTTCTCCCTGATCTCCACCACGAGGCGGAACAGGATCCCCGCCAGTGTCGGGTAGTAATCGTTGGTCACGGTATTGCTTGCAAGAAATGCATGGATCCCGAATTCCTTTGCCCCATGAGCCGCCAGATAGCTGTACGCCTCCATCAGCTGGTCTTTGGTCATTCCATACTTTGAATCCCCGGGATTGTCCATGATCGCATTGGCGATCTCGAAAAATCCGCCCGGATTGAAGCGGCAGGAGATCCGCTCCGGAATCCCGCAGGTCTTCTCCAGAAGCGGGATATGTGTGATATCATCCAGATTAATGGTTGCTCCAAGCTTTGCAGCATAAGCAAATTCCTCTGCCGGGGTATCGTTGGAGGAGAACATGATCTCTTTCCCCACAATGCCGCAGCGTTCGGACATCATAAGCTCTGCCAGAGAAGAGCAGTCCGTCCCGCAGCCCTCCTGATGCAAAATCTTCAGGATCGTCGGGTTCGGCGTTGCTTTTACGGCAAAATACTCCTTAAAGCCCTGATTCCACGCAAATGCCTGCTTCATTTTCCGTGCATTTTCCCGAATCCCCTTTTCGTCATAAATATGAAAGGGTGTGGGGTATTTTGTTACAATCTCTTCAATCTGCGCCTTGGTTACAAATGGTGTTTTCAATTGAGGTTCCTGCCTTTCAAAAACGGTATAAACTCACCATTCTCTTTGATGAATCCGTTTTTCTCCATATATTTTCTTTCTGCATCCGTCAGCCGCCGTACAAAGCTTTCAGCCATTCCTGCATTCCCCATATTCCGGCTTTTTTACGAAACGCCTGTCACCGGCTTGTTTTCGTATACGACGTACTTACATAAGTATACCATGTTCTCTTTGGGATTTCATCAGATTTTAAGAAATTGTCATAGAAACAAATGAACCCACTGGGCAATCAGTGGGTTCAAAGGTATGAAAAAATGTGGGGGAAGGTATAGATTCCTTCAATTGGAACAATTACATGATATCAATGAAATATGTCGAAGTTGGGTATAAACTGTGAAGAAAGCGTGAAAACACAAGCCCTGCTTTACATAAGTCCCCTTTCTTGCCTCATATTCTCTTGATTCTCAATCTGCTGTCATATAGGTATAGAACTCATTTCCCGCATCGGACACATTTTTCCGGAACGTACTTCTTGCCACCCGAACTTCGGAATCCCGGATCGGATCATAGTACCTGATCGCATCCTGATTGAAGCTGACCACATAGACGTAACGGTCTGAAAGCTTCGTTGCAAAGGGAATCCCGTCTCCCAGGAAAAGGATCGCCGTATCCAGATCCGCACCTGTCAGATTGAGACCGTGAACCGATTCCCGTCCAAGCGCGCCGAACGCCTTCTCCCAGCTTCCGCCCTGTTCCTCCAGCACACGTTTTGCCTCATCATAAGAAACCTCTGATCCGGCCATCTGAAGACTCATCACCAAACAGGAGACATATCCGTCCTCTCCCTCCGGCGCCTTCTGGTATTTCACTTTATCTGCCACCGTCAGGTACGGTGCTCCGGTTTTGCTCCTGTAAAGAGTACTGCCATCTGCCATAACCACAAATCCACGGTTTTCCACAGCTTCACGGATTGCAGTTCCAACCCATTCCGATGTCCCGATCAGCTCGCCCGCCCGGAAAAGATAACCCAGAGTTTTATCCGCTGCTCCCTTAACCCGGATCTTAAGACCCGTTTCCGAACCCGCTTTGGCGATCAGGATCTCAGGGACGGAAGTCATGTACATATTCGAAGGGAACACAATGGCATAGCCATCTACTCCGCTTCCTCCTTCAAGCACTGTCTGCTGATTCACGTCCTCGATCTTATAAGTGATATAATCCGGAGCTGCATCCACCATGGTCCCGCCTTCGATCAGATGCTTTCGGCTGAGATAGATGGTATTGTTCAGGAAGCGCACCTCGGAGAACACCATTCCCGAGGGATTGTACTGCTTTTCTGTTGTCCCGTCCTTTTTCACGATCCTGAGGCCGGAGTACAGAAATTCAGGTCTTCCGTCCGCAGCCAGGGTCACATGTTCCGGTTTTGCCGCGCCATACACAAAGTCTTCACCGATAAATGTCATCCCCTTCAGCCGTCTTCCCGATTCAACGATGCTTTTTTTCGTTCCCCCCGCAAGGTCCCAGAGCGCCAGGCTTTCAGAACCTCCGGTGGGGGAAAGATCCTCCGGAAACGCCACCACGCTTCCACTGGCGGACACCAGCACCGAAGAAACCGAAAGTCCGTCCCTCAGGATCTCTTCCGTATCCTCCATGCCCTCGCCCAGCTTCAGCGACCGGAGTCCTCCATCCAGAAGATAATACAAAACGTCCGCTTCATGATCGATATAAAGCAGCTTTCCTGCTTCCAGCTCCAGCCATTCGTAAGACAGATTGGACGAGATAAATGCACACTCCTCGATCAGCCTCGACTTCACCCGATATCTCTGGATCAGGATCCCATTTTCTCCCTCATGTCTTCCGCTGCTGATCCGCCCGTACACCGCATAATACATATCCTCCGCATCCACGAACAGAATTTTGTAATTCTCTTTCTCCGAGAACGGAGCTCTCTCTCCTTCCGCCCCATAAACTCTGGCAAGGGTGGAGGCATTATAGTCGTAGTACCAGACACAGCCCTGCATGGCGAAACCCATATAATGATTATTCGCACTGGCAAGGAACACCGGATGCCGGCTCATGATCCCGGCGTGCACACCGTTCCAGTTTCTCTCAAACTGCCGATGGGAGAACTGTCGATCCATCTTTCGAAAATAATCCGTGATCCGCGCAGCACCCTTCTCCGGAACATATTCCATCACAAAATGCTCTTCCACGTGATAGGTTCGGATCTCCTCCGTCTCCGGCTCCACAGTATTCACCGTATAGGAATGTACCACAGTTCCACCGTCATTGTAGATCTCAGGCAGCGCCACCTCCACATCTCCCACGATCTCCGGCTCCAGACCGCCCCAGGTCAGTGTGTCATAACTGGAAAAGAAGGATACCGATCCGAGATCCTCCCGGTCATACTCCTCGGAAGGCTCCACCATATGAGAACGGACCTCATCCTCCGTCCCCTCTTTCTTTCCCGAAAGAAGCAGCTTATGAAAAGCCTCCGCCTCTGCGAGATAGGCATCTACATAAGCAAACTCCATGCGGACGATCCGCGTATAATACCGAAGGGCATTTTGCTTTCTTTTTTCTTCCTCCTGATCCACGTTTTGATCCACGTCCTGATCCATGTCCGAAGCCTCCGTCCCATCCGGGATCAGGACCACAAAGCAGTAAGACTGATTCTTTGCCATGTCCATCCTGAGCTTCGCAGTAAAATGCGACAGTCCGCCCCGGACCTGAGTCAGGGATACCGTCCCCTCCTCGATCAGGGTTTCTCCCGTGGAAGAACGCAGCTGATAAGAGACCAGATCCAGCTTCCCCGTCGGATCTTCCACAGCAAAATGAACCTCCCGATCTTCTCCCACCGGCAGGACCGAATCCCGCATCAGAGACGGATCCATTTCCTGCTTATACGCCGGGAGTGCAGTCAGGCGGTTCTCGCCATAGCACGTATAAACAACCGGAAGAGTCGCACCGCCCAGTTCCACGTAGGCGCGATCACTCCCCCGGTTGCTCCATGCGTTCACGATCAGGGTAGTTCCCGTAAATACCACAAGAAAGAGAACCACCCTGAACAGAATTTTCAACAACGAGTTCTTCATAAACTATTCCATCGTTTCGTGTTAATCTCCGAAGCAGATTCCCAGCGTTTTTGCTTCCTGGATCGCCTGATTATCCACATCCACATATTTCAGTTTGCCTGCAGTCTCCTCCAGCGGGATCGCAGTTACCTGGCCGTTCAGCATAACCACCAGCTTGCCGAAATCCCTGTCGCGGATCAGTTCCGCAGCCTTTGCACCGAAACGGCTGGAGATAAAGCGATCATACGCATCCGGACTTCCTCCGCGCTGTGTATGTCCCGGGATCGCCACACGCACATCCGCACTGAATTTTGCCCGGATCTGGTCTGCGATCTCGTATCCGATCGAAGGATGCTGAAGCGCTGCGATGGCTTCCTTCCGTTCCTTCTTCGGAAGCTTTGCGACTTCCTTCGGGATAGCGCCTTCTGCCACGCAGATGATGGTGAAACGCTTGCCCTGCTTGGTCCTTTTCTCAATGGCCTTGTAAACCTTCTTCATGTCATAGGGTACTTCCGGAAGCAGGATCACATCCGCTCCTCCCGCAATACCTGCATACAACGTGATCCAGCCGACTTTGTGGCCCATGATCTCAACAACGAATACGCGGCTGTGAGACTCTGCCGTGGTATAGATGCAGTCGATGGCGTGAGTAGCGACATCCACTGCGTTCTGGAAGCCGAAGGTAACATCCGTTCCCCAGATATCATTGTCGATGGTCTTCGGAAGACCTACGACATTCAGGCCGTTCTGTGACAGGAGATGTGCTGTCTTCTGGGAACCGTTTCCTCCCAGAACCACAAGGCAGTCCAGGTCCAGCTTCTTATAGGTCTTGATCATGGCAGGAACCTTCTCCACGCCGTCATCCGTCGGAACGTCCATCATCTTAAACGGCATTCGGGAAGTTCCGAGGATGGTACCGCCCTTATTCAGGAGTCCGGTGAAATCCATGGGCTTCATTTTCTGATAGTTGCCGTAAATAAGTCCCTTATAGCCATCCTTAAAACCGTAGATCTCCACTTCGCCGATGCCAAAGAGATTCTCCAGCCCCTTTGCCACTCCGCGCATGGTTGCATTCAGTGCCTGACAGTCGCCGCCGCTGGTCAACATACCGATTTTCTTCATTCTGTAACCCTCCTTTAAGTCAGTGAAGTGCCGCCGGAATTCCCGGGCCTATTCCAAATGATATCTTTTTAAACAACTTCTTTTTGAATAACTTCTTTCAATCCCTACAGCTCAACACGCCCCTCAAGAGCTTTGAGAAGCGTCATCTCATCCGTGCTTTCCAGCTCGCTTCCCACAGGAACGCCGCTGGCGATCCGGGTACATTTGATCCCTGCCGGTTTTACATATTTCGAGATCATCATGGCAGTCGCTTCTCCCTCCACCGTGGGGCTGGTCCCGATGATCAGCTCATCGCAGTCGTCGTGAAGCCGGAGCAAAAGCTCCTTAAGCCGGATCTCCTGAGGTCCGATCCCCGCTGCCGGATTGATGGTGCCGTGCAGCACGTGATAGACCCCTTCGTATTTTCCCATCTTCTCATATGCCGCCAGATCCCTCGGATTCTCCACCACCATGATCAGCTTATGATTTCTGGTGGGAGAAGCACAGATCGGGCAAAGCTCCTGGTCCGTCATATTGCAGCAAAGCTTGCAGTAACGGGTTTTCTTCTTTGCCTCCGAGATTGCGGTAGCAAGTGCTTCAACCCGTTCCTCCGACATTCCAACGATGTAAAATGCCAGGCGCTGCGCACCCTTGGGTCCGATCCCCGGAAGCCGCGTCAGTTCTTCGATCAGACGATTTACTTCTCCTGCATATACATCCATCTTAGAACGGGAGACCTCCTCCGCCGGTGATCTTGCCCATCTCAGTCTGCTCATCCTCAGTCTGCAGACGAAGCACCTCATTGATCGCTGCCAGCACCAGATCCTCCAGCATCTCGATATCTTCAGGATCAACGACTTCTTCAGAGATCTTTACTTCAGTGATCTCCTTCTTTCCGTTCATTTTTACCTTTACCACACCACCGCCGGCAGTTCCTTCGTACTCCTTCTCCTCCAGTGCCGCCTTGGTTTCTTCCATCTGCTTCTGCATGCGCTGTGCCTGCTTCATCAGGTTGTTCATGTTGCCGGGCATCATACCCATGCCGCCGAAGCCGCCTCTCTTAGCCATTGTTTCTCCTCCTGGTTGATTTCTGTAATATGACTTTATTATTCCTCTGAGTTATCATATTCTTCTATGTTGTCGTAAACGATCTTTGATACATCAAGTACGATGGACTTTCGGATCGCTTCCTCCGTCTCTTCGATTCTTAGCGAGAAACTGCGCTCGGCAATCCTCTCCGCTTCTTCGTGAATCTCCGTCATTCTTTCTTTCTTCGCGAAAAAAGTCACGATGGGGTTCTTCGGTCCGAGACCGGGAAATGCGAATTTGATCCCTACGGTTTCCCCCTGATCCGTTACATCCGGCAGAACCGTGACATGCTTCAGAAAAGCACGGATACCGTCGTATTTCAAATTCGGAAGAATCTTCTTATTCCAGGTTTTTACGATCTCCATGATCTCGTCGGCATTCGCATTCGGGTAGATCTTTTGGGCAAGCTGCCTGTATTCATCCTCTGTCAGTGTCCTGTCCGCTTCATAAGGCTCCTGCTCTTCGAAAGAACTCCGGGTTATGGATGCGGGACTGACAGCCATTTCCACAGGACGTCTTTCCACGGCTTCCAGGCGTTCCGTCAGCCGAAGCCCCTCCGCTTCCAACGCCCCGGCACGTTCTTCCAGCCGTTCCATGCGGCTGATGATCCCCTCTAAATCCACATCCGATTCCGGACGCATGAGGCGGATCATGCCCATTTCCAAAGTCACGCGTTTCGCCGAAGAATACCGTATCTCCTGGGACAGTTCCTGCATGACGTGGAGATGCCGCTGCAGTGTATCATGACTGAAGCACTTTCCGAGTTCCGTCATCAGCGCTACTTTTTCTTCCGTCAGATCCAGCCGGGACCCCAGGCCCGGGGAAAGGGCAAGAAAAAGCAGATTCCTGAGGAACCATACATAATCATCTACAAACCTGGTAAGATCCGTCCCCCGCCAGACAACTTCATGGATCAGTTCCATGACGCCCACCGGATCGTCCTCCGCGATCTTCCCCGTCAGCTTCTCAAAAAGCTCCGTATCAACGGCACCGATGGTGGAGAGCACACGGTCCAGAGTCAGTTCCGCTCCTAAATGATAGGAGACGCATTCGTCCAAAATGGAGAGCGCATCGCGCATGGAACCGTCCGCCGCGCGGGCGATATACTCCAGCGCTTCCCGGGTTACCGGAACCGATTCCCTCTTCATGAGGTCTTCCATCCGGTCGGCGATGGTGGTATATTCAATCCTCCGGAAGTCATATTTCTGACACCGGGAGCGTATGGTCACCGGAACCTTATGGGACTCCGTGGTCGCTAAAATAAAGATCACATAGGACGGGGGTTCCTCCAGCGTTTTCAGCATGGCGTTAAATGCTCCCGTAGAGAGCATATGAACCTCGTCGATGATATAAACCATATATTTCCCGTCAGTCGGAGGATACTGTACTCCCTCGTTGATCTGACGGATATTTTCCACACCGTTGTTGGATGCCGCATCGATCTCCAGCACGTTCATGGCCGCTCCGGAAGCGATCCGTCTGCAGCTTTCGCATTCGCCGCAGGGGCTTCCGTCTACGGGATGTTCACAGTTCACTGCCTTGGCCATCAGTTTTGCCACGGAAGTTTTTCCGGTTCCTCTGGTCCCGCAGAAAAGATATGCATGTCCGATCCGGTCGTGTGTAATCTGATTTTTCAAAGTTGTAACGATGGCTTCCTGTCCTTTTACCTCTTCGAAGGTGTCCGGACGGAATTTCCGATACAACGCTACATATGCCATATCCGGTTCCTTTCTACTCCGGTCAGGAGGGGTACCGATTTTATCGCGCACCCAACAAAGATTATAACCGAATCGAGGGGTTTGCGCAAGGGAGGATTGAGGGGGCGCCTCGGCACCGTCTGCCTGATTTCTACACTTCACTAGATTCTTTACGCGCCTCTCCGCACCTTCGGTGCGTCGATGTCGCGCCCCTCGGCGAATACATGTGCCGAAGGCACATGGTCAAACCAGCCAGCCGGTCGCTTTCACGTGCAAGCACGTAAGCGACCGGCTGGCTGGTTTGTCACATGCTTCGCATGTGCTCGCCTCGGGGGAACGCGCAAAAAAAAGGCGGTTCATCCGTTCGGCGCTTCTGATCGAGGCCACGGTTACCACCTTTTTTTACGTCCATCACAGATGGACTTCTTTCTCACAACTCTCTCAACGTTGTCTGATTGATTCTCCGGGAAACCCTTTGCGGCTTAGCATTTCGGACTGCTGAACCGGTTTCTGTTTGAACCTTATGTCTTTATTATACGTATAATAGATTATTTGTCAATAGATTTTGTTCAAATTTCGTTTACAAATTGTTAAAATATTAAGAACACCGACTTTTACCCTGCACATCAACCACGTATGGACTTCACCTCCACGGCTTCCCACATAACCGATACAGCCTTCGCTAAATATCCGGGCGAATGCGCTGAACGCCTGACCGGGAAATATGCGGATTCTCCCTCTACTCCACATTCTTCAGGGCCTCGTCCATGGGGATCCGTCTGATCCTGAAATAATCCAGAAGCATGACTGCAAGATATGCACCGAAGGTGATCGCGATAACAGCGAGATAATCACTCGCTCCAAAATGCACCGGCAGCCAGCCGTCCATTTTGTTCATATACGCCACCCAGATCGCGCTCAGTGCCTTTACTCCCACAAATGAGGTTATCACCGCTGAGATCAGTACAAACCACGTGGTGCTGATCAGATACAGGGAAGCGATCTCCTTATTCTCGTATCCCAGGATCTTCACCATGGAAATGGCATTTTCATTCTTTTCGATGATGACCTTGCTCAGCATGTAGATCACGATCATGGCAAGTATGAAGCAGACCACCTGGAAGATGGACATATAATCCCCCATGGAGTGATTCAGCTGACGTGAGATCTTCAGCACGTCTTCCTCCGTGACGGAGGCTGCAATGTTCGACGCCGCGATATCTTTGATCTCGGCATCCGACATGTAACCGCTGAAGGAACCGGACTCATATCCAAGGGCCTGATTGAAATGTTCTTCCGGCAGGATCACAATGAGTCCGCCGGTATAGTCCTTAAATCCGGCGATCCGGAAGGTATAACGGTCATCCGTGAAGGGCTTTTTCAGGGTAATGCTGTCCCCTGCCTTTAGTTTAAATTTGTCACGGTAAGCCGAGGAGACATACACCTCATCCTCCGCAAGATCCCTGGGTATGGCAAGATATCTGCTGTCATCCACAACACCATAAACCGTGATAGTCTCTCCCACCCGGGGACCATCCGTGGTTTTCAGTTCCGTAACACTGAACCTCTCGGCGCCATCCACGGATGTTTCGACCACATTTCCGGTCTCATCCACGGTGGATTTCAGAATATACTGATTCTTCACGAACATTTCATCCGTGACCGATTCCGTGTAGCTGTTCAGCGTTGCCGGAAGCCCGAAGGAAAATGCCAGAAGTATCATGACGAAGGCCAGCCCGAAGAACAGCACCAGATAGTTCGGAATGTTCTGCAGGATCACTCTGAGACGGAATCTGTGGAAGAACGGGAAATGCGGCAGCTTCACCGCTTTCTTTCGTTTTCTGCTTCTGAGATCATGCCGCAGGAAGCGAAGCGGCGAGAACCTGAGGCTTCTTCGGATCACGATCCAGGTAACCAGGATCATGATGGCCACAGGGACCAGCGTTGTACGGATAAACGCTTCTGAATTCCAGATCGTCACATAGGTCGGAAGACTGTAACTGTTATAATACATTCCGACTACGATGAATTTGAACGCCGTATACCCCAGAATGTTTCCGACGATGGCGGATACCAGCGTCACGACCACCGGAACCGTCATATAATGCACCACCAGTTCTCCCTTTGTATATCCGGAAGCCCGAAGAGTTCCGATGGAAGAAGCCTCCCTGGTAATGGTGCTGGTGACGGTCACTCCAAAGATAAATGCGATCATGATGATAAAGACATAGAGCAGGATTCCTACCATGACTTCATCCCCGGAAAGATCCGTCCTTGCAAAGTTCACCCCCATATTTGCGTAACGGGGCACAAAATCCTTCAGTTCATTGCCCGCCATCATGCTCCGGGCAACCACTTCCATCATGTAATCATCCGACAGCTTCTTCTCAACTTCCTTCTGCCGGTCCTCCGAAGCAGAAGGATCGATAGCATGATTCCCCAGCTTTTCATCGTCATACAGCCATGCATAGGTGTAATGCACGCTGACATCAAATGCTTCAAACGCCTCGGGCACCACTACTGCCACATCAAAGGTAATGGCATCAAACATGGAATCCGTATTCTTCTCATACAGGGTTGTGTACTGCGCCATGGAGATAAGGCCCGTCACCTCCATTTCCTTCCCCTGCACACGGATCGTATCCCCTACTTTTATTCCGTTATTATCTGCGTGCATCCGGTCGATGGCAATCTGCGCATCCGTCTTCGGTGCCTCTCCTTCCAGATAGCAGGACAGATTGATCTGATCCGTCGTCCTGTACAGACGAACCTTTCCGTCCTTTTCCCCATCGCAGTCATGATCCTCCTGCACGTCCTTATTAAAATTCTCATAAAGCTTTACGGGAACAGAGGTATTCTCCAGGTCTGCCAGAAGCTGTTCATCTGCTTCCCGGTTCAGTTCAAAATGACCGTACTCCATTTTGTACCTGGTCACCGAATCCTCCAGAGCCGTCAGCATACTGTTATTTGCCACATACATTCCCGACACAAAGCCTATGGTGATAGCCAGGAGAAGAAATATCACCAGGTACTTCCGCCACTCCCCTATCAGCTCCTTGGGAACTCTCTTACCGAGGGGGTTCCGCATTCTCTTCTTGTCCATATTCTCACGTCCTCCGACTACCACTCCAGGTCAACTGCAGAAACCTTCTTCTCATTGATGATATTTTTCCGTACCACGCCGTCACGAAGCTTGATCACATGGTCTGCCATAAGCTTAATGGCTTCATTGTGGGTTACCATGATAATGGTGTTGCCGTATTTCCTGTTCACATCTTCGATCAGCTTCAGGATCTCCTTGGAGGTCACATAATCCAATGCTCCGGTAGGCTCGTCGCAGAGCAAAATGTCCGGATTCTTTACGATAGCGCGTCCGATGGATACTCTCTGCTGCTGGCCGCCGGACAGCTGGTTGGGAAGCTTATGACGATGTTCATACAGTCCCAGGGTATTCAGCAGGTCATCGATATCCAGCGGGTGATCGGACAGATACGCACCCACCTCCACATTTTCCTTCACGTTCAGATTCGGGATCAGGTTGTACATCTGGAATACGTACCCGAGGTGTTTCCGACGATACCGGGTCAGTCCCTTTTCTCCCATCTCCTCCAGCCTGTCCCCATTGATCGATATATATCCGCTGTCCGGATTATCGATACCGCCGATGATATTCAGCAGCGTGGACTTTCCGGAACCGGAAGGTCCCAGCAAAACACAAAACTCGCCTTTTGCCACCGAGAAGTTCATCCCTCTCAGCACCTCCTGGCGAGCCTCTCCCGATCCAAATCCTTTCTTCAGGTCCACAATCTCCAAAAACAGTCTTTCTTCTTCTGACATGGCGTCCTCCTGTCTGCTCGCAATTAGTTAGCCTGTGCAAATCGTAATCTATGTTTCTTCTGATCTGTATTAATCACATGTTGGAATATAGCACATAACAATCCATACAATCAACAGTTTTCGGTTAGCCTGTTCTAACTATTGTAAATTCTGTATAGCTCGTTCACGAATCAAAACCTCTTTTTGTGCTATATTCCTGAATATATGTTCATTTATTCATGCGTTCATTTGACATGCTAATGTTACAATAATCCTACGATAATGTCAACCACCTTTTCACAGCAAGTTATCTCCATTACCATTTTTTACGGTTATATTATGCACGATAATTCAGATTATTATAAATCACATTGCGTAACCCACGGAATTTGGGTATAATCTTCTCTTGTAGAAGCAGACCGGAAACTGCAGCTTGAAAAAGCAAAACCCTACGGAGGTTGAAATGTCGGATAGTACCAATAAAAAAAGCAGCCATCGAAAAAACATGGCTGACATGTTAAAAGAACGTGCCACAGAATCCTCTCAGCCGGAAGACGATTTTTCCGATCTGGAGGAAGGCCAGCTCTCTCCCATCGTTGCCAGGGATCTGAAAAAACCCATGTCTGTTTACGGCATAGGCCCCGTCTTCGGTCTTATCGCTGTCCTGCTGACCGTTGCAGGGATCCTTCTCCGGAAGAAATGGATCTTCGAATCCGGCGTTCCGGAGAACAAGGTCCTCCGTTATATCTATATCGGACTTGGCATAGCCATCATTCTTGCCGGGATCATCATTTATTTTCAGGCCGTGTTCGGCGTACGGGTGGATGATTATATCCGCCGGGGCAGGCTCTGTACGGAAGGAATCTATGCATGGGTGAGAAACCCCATCTACACGGCCATCCTTTTTGCATGTACCGGAGCACTGTTCATTTCCGGAAATGTATATATGTATGCGATCCCCATTCTTCTTTGGATCCTGCTTACGATCCTCCTGAAGAAGACCGAAGAACCGGATCTCTTCCAGCGGTTCGGGCAGGAATACGGAGAATACTACACGAAAGTGAACCGGGTGCTTCCGAAGCCGCCCTCAAAATGATATGTACCCTGCTTTTTTGTATTCTTT
>CAMPAX010000025.1 GCA_946633495.1 uncultured Lachnospiraceae bacterium
GAGCCCTCCCGCCGATGTCAGCACCCCCTCCCCGGTACCCATCAGATTCCTTACAAGATAGATCCTCAGCGGCGCAGAGGTACCGTAAAGCTGTTCAAAAAAGCCCTTCGGATATTTCTCATAAGCGTTTTGGATCTTGAAATACGCAAGGCATATCACCTTCGGATCCATCTCCGGCTCCGATTTGTAATCCCCATAATCCAGTATGGCGTCCTCGCCGGAAGCGATCAGAATACCAAATTCTTCTTCGAGCTCTCTTTCCAGTTCAGGGATATCGATCTCGGACAGACGGGGCATATGATACGTCAAATGTTCCGGTTCCTCGACGTCCTCGGGCGTTGTTGCGCCGAATATCCACAGGAATGGGTGCACCCTTCCGTCAACATAGGCCTTTGCGAACAGACAATCTTCATAAACCGAGAACCTTCCCGCCGTAAGGCCATCCGTCATCTGCCAGGAAGATGCATAGGATCCGGCCGGTTCCTCACCGTCCTTTCGTCCCAGAGTAAAAAGCTTCCCTTCCACTGTCTGCAGAGTGAGCCGGTTAACGCCATCCGTCCCGTAGTGTTCGACGATCCGATATCCGTTCACCGGGGCATTCGGGAAATCATCCGTAGAATAATCTGCCGTATACACTTCCTCCACCTTGCCGGAAGAAAGCCGGATGTCCATACACACTTTTTTCAGGTTTGGTTCCAGCACCGGCTGTGCCATGAGGATCAGCCGATCACCGCTTAGGAAATAGGGTTCGAAGAGGTTACAGTCCGGATCCGCGTTCCATCGCATTTCCAAATGGAATCCCTCCCTGTCCCTGCAGAGCTCCTGCAGATTGGACTCCGAATCCAGGATGTAGATCCGTCCATCCTCCCGGGGAAGATACTGTGTGGCATAGAAATCCTCCAACGTACTTACGCGACAGATCTGATCCCGTTCCTGATCATAATAGACACCCTTAGCTGTTATCGCAAGAACCACGGGATCCATGCTCACGATCTCCGGATAGAACACCATCCGCTCTTCGGGGGTAAGCTCTGCGTCCCGGTTTTCTGCCAGCATCTCGATCTCACCTGTTATAAGGTCCTGTTCGCAGAGTGTAAAATGACAGCTCTGTTCCGGGTCCCGGGACTCATTCCCGATATCCGGATCATATCCGTCTAAGCTCCACGAATCCGCAAAAAGAAGGATCACCCTTCCCTTGCCAGAAACCGCATAATCCCATAATTCCATGCCCGATGGCGTGGAGATGAGCTCCGCCAGATCATATAAATGCTCTTCCTCACTGAGGGTTTTCACCGTCCGGGGAAGCAGCTGCTCCAAAGGGGCCTTTTCCCTCACAGTATCATACAGGGTTACGGAAAATGTTTCATACCGTGTAAGCCCATCCTCCGGATTATGGGTCCCACAGCCGGTAAGGAACATCAGAAGTATGAGGATCGATAAGAACCACCGTCTGCGCAGCTGTATCAGCTCCCGATCATTTCTTTTTTGAATATTCTGTCTCGTCATTCTTTTCCCTTTGTCCTGTTTTTATGTATCACAGCGCATCTTATCACACCCATTTTACCACAATCCAGGGCAAACCCAAAGTAATTCCATAGTAGATCCACAGTAAAAGTAACGACGGAACCATTTACAATAACACTCTCGACAGAAAAAAATACAAAAAAACTACGGCTTCATCTGCCTTCCGACAGGTGAAGCCGTACCCTTATTCATATAACTCTCTTAGAAATTATCTCTTAGAAAAAGCTTGCCAGACTGAAGCCTGTCGGCATCGGGATCGTAAACATGAATATCGTAGCCGCCAGCATCAGGATCACTGCGATCACAAACACTGCAAACCGGTTCGGAATGTTCTTGAAGATTCCGACGATACCAAGCAGGAACAGTACCAGAGAATAGAGCACATTCACAAGGTTGTAGGTATCACCGTTATGATTATCCGTCATACCTTCTTTCAGAAGTGCGTCTGCTTCGTTGAACTTTTCTTCTGCATCAGCATAATACGAGTCCACAAAGCCTTCCTTGTCAAACGGTGTAGCAGCGTAATTCTGCTCCAAAGCCCAGTCGATGGCTTCATCGAATTCTTTGGAGCAGTTATCCTGTCGGATGGTATCGATCTTTTCCTGGATCAGTTCCATCTCCGTCTTATCTCCTTTGGCTTCTGCCAGGGCCAGATCGAAGGTGTAATCCGTGATCGCATTCCATACCATCAGATCCTGCATCATACGCTGAAATGCTTCATTGTACATGGAGTTTGCGTCGGATGACGCATTTCCGCTCTTTGTATAATTGGTTGCCTGATTTCCTCCGTGAAGCGATCCGATCCAGGATGCCCATGCGGTAAGAACCGCTGTAATTCCAAGGAAAATGGCGATCAGCATCTCCAGCTTCGCTTCGCTGATAAAAGGTTTCTTTTTCGGCGCCGCTTCCGCAGCCTCCGCTTCCTTTGCTTCTTTCAGAACTTCCCTTACGGCATCTTTGATTGCCTCTTTTGTCACATCCAGATTCTGACTGCTTTTTACAGCATCCTCTGTTTTCGCTTCCTCTATTTTCGTCTCGTCTTTGGCCATGTGAACTCTCCCTTATAAAACCGACTGAATGATATAGCTTCCCACACAGCTTCTTCTGCCTTCGGTCTCAGAATGACATTCACTCCTTGAACAGCGCCGTGTGGGAGGCTTTCATCATTATAGATTACTCCTCAGCGCCTTCTGCGCCGCCTTCTTCAGCAGCACCGTCTTCGGCACCGCCCTGCTCTGCACCACCATCTGCCGGTGCAGCCTGTCCAAAGGTATAGGAACCTTTTTCTGCAATATACACGGAACCGTTATCGAACTGGAACTCAAGAGTCTTTGCATCCTTGTCATACCGCAGAGTCATAACAATGTTGTCATCCTTCTTCAGTTCTACACCGTCTGCCTTGTAAGCCGGCTTATACTCCTGAGATCCGCTCTTACCGATCAGAGATGCCTTGTCGCTTTCAAACTTGAAAACCATCATCAGATCATCAACTGTAACTCCATTTGCAGCAGCTACCTCTTCCGGTGTCTGACCGTTGATCTTGGTAACTTTCCATTCTCCCAGAACGTCCTTCTCAACACCACAGCCTACGAGGCACAGTCCCATCAGCATTGCAGCCACAAGTACCAGTACCAGTTTCTTAGTTACTTTCTTCATCATCCTTTACCTCCATTTTATATTTTTTGATAACGATCCTGTATACAGCATCGTTACAAATGATGAACCTTTTCATTCCCGGGCGGATCCCGTTTTATAATCCCAGTGCTTTCAGCTCTTCGTAGGTTGTGACCACCAGCTCCTCGGCTGCCTTTGCCTTCTTCCCGAAGGTTCCTGACATACCGGACCATCCGTTGGTGACAACACTGAGCGCTGCATTTCCGGCCATATTTCCCAGGCCGGCAACTTCATTTTTGGTTACGGTAAATCTGCTCCAGGGTGCCCGTTTCATCTGACCGGGAGAGATCCAGATCTGATTGTTCCGGTCAATGGGCGGGAACGTGATGATCATCGCCGCGCCGTGTTTTGTAAGCTCCGGCTGACCTGCCGTAAACTGCGTGTTTTTGATTGCCTCATAAAGCTCTTCCATCGAGTACTCTCTCGCCGTATCAAGCTTTCTGATCTTAAAACCAAATGCCATTTTGACTCACTTTCACCTTTTCATTTCCTTTTGACAGGCTTGATTCTATCTGAAAAAAATGAAGTTTACAAGCCCTTTGGCGTGAGTAACCGGAGCATGGCACAAAACGCATTTTTGGCACGAACGGCGCAATTTTGGCACGAACGGCGAACTTTTCATTGCTTTTCCTTCCAAACAATGATACACTTTCCACAGGTTAAACATCTGTACACCAATTTACGCATTCTGCGTATTTGCTATGATATTCTGTACGATCTGAGGACTAATATGAATATTGCAATTGTTGATGATGAAAAGATGGATATCAAGGTGCTGGAGAAATATCTGCAGCTATATGCTTCTCTCCACCAGACGGTGATCGAGATCGATGCATACCAGGACCCGGATTCTTTTTTGAAGGATTATACTCCCTACAAATACACTGCTATTTTCCTGGACATTTATATGCTGGGCTCCGATGGCGTTACCACAGCCGGAAAGATCCGGGAGATCGATCCGGATGCTTTGGTCATCTTCCAGACCTCCAGTCCCGACCATATGCATTCCGCATTTTCTCTTCATGTCTATGATTATCTTCTGAAACCGACGAACAAAGACCGCGTATTCCAGTTAATGGACGATATCACCCGTCAGGCAACGCAGGACGGGAAAAGTTTTCATTTTCTGGACGGGAAAACAGAATGCAGGCTCCGTTATCGGGATATCGTCGGAATCCGGTCCAACGGCCACTATCTTCATATCACCGACAAAGAGTTTAATGAGTACCGGAGCCGCATGACCTTCACTGAAGCCGAGGCCCTGCTGTCCCAGGACGGACGGTTTCTTCTCATCAATCGCGGCACGCTCATAAACATGGATCATGTTACGGAGTTTAAAAATGGAATCTGCGTGATCAATGATGCGATCCATCTGCCTTACAATGTGAAGAAGCATAAGGAACTGGAGCAGACGTTCCAGAATTACATATTCTCAAAGCTAAGAAAATCAAACAGCTGAAAAAAAGACTGAATCCTGCAAAACTCCGCAGAATTCAGTCTTTTTGATTTTTTGAAGAAAGCTTACGTCGTCAATCCCTGGAAATGACGATCTTCCCGTCTACCACTTCCAGCTTGACGCGGTTTCCGTCTATGCCCACCTGTTCCCGAAGTTCCCTGGAGAGCTGAAGTCGTCCCGCACGGTCCATGATCACATACTCCTCATGGGTTTCCTCCGTGCCCTTCTCCGCCATCTTTTGGGCTTCCTCCGCATTCTCTGCCTGTCCCTCCGTAAAGAGAGCGCCCTCAGCGATCTCATTCACACTGCGTCTGGACAAAGCGTCGATCTGCTCCTTATAAGAATCCTTAATGACGCGCTCACTGCTGATCTTTCCGTCCGAGATCATGATTACCCGGTCCACCTTGTTGGCCAGACTGATATCATGGGTAACGATGATCACCGTAACTCCCTTCTCGCGGTTCAGTTTCCGAAACAGATCCTGGATCATGGCGGAAGTCTTGGAATCCACCGCGCCGGTGGGTTCGTCTGCAAGGATCAGATCCGGATCCTGCATCAGCGACAGTGCGATGGCTACACGCTGCTGCTCACCTCCGGAAAGCATTCTCGGATAACTGTCCGCCCGATGCTCCATTCCCACCTGCCGCAGCATCTCCATGGCTTTCCTGCGTTTCTGCTTCCCGGACAGCCGGGAGAACATGAGCGGCATCTCCACATTCTGAACCGCCGTAAGATACGGCAGCAGATTCTCGGAACTCTTCTGCCACACAAAGCCTACCCTTTTCTGGCGGTACTCCATCATCTGCGACTCCGAAAGCTCAGACAGACTGATCCCGTCAAATGTGATCTTTCCCGCGCTGGGGCGCTCCAGACCTCCGATAATGTTGAGAAGTGTGGATTTGCCCGAGCCGGATTTTCCGATAATGGCGATCAGTTCTCCCCGCTCAATGGTAAGATCCAGACCCTGCAGAGCCATGACCTCCAGATCATCGGTCTTATAGATCTTCACCAGACCGTCACAGTCGATGAGAACGTTGGAATCGGTGTCCCCTTCCGAAGCCGGGTCCGGCACCTGACCATCCTGATTCTCCTGATCCATCCGGTCCGATATTTCGTCTGCCCGGTCCGTCACCTGAACCTCCCCGTTATATTCATTTTCTACGTTATTTTGATCCATGCTATACCTCATATGTACATGTGTCATCTGTCCTCCCGGGCAGGCAGCCGATGCATCGGTCATGCACGAATGCATCACCCCGGTGCCCTCGACCCCATCTTCGAATCCTTCTACCTTCCGGAATTGATCTGTCCGTCCTCGATCTCATAAACCACATCTCCCAGTTCCATAAGGCCGGGGTCATGGGTGGTCATGACTATGGTGATGCCTTCCCGCTCCGCCAGATCTTTAAAAAGCTGCGTCACGGCAAGTCCTGCCGCCGTATCCAGTGCGCCCGTGGGCTCATCGGCAAAAATGATCTCCGGCCGGTGTGCCATGGCTCTGGCGATGGCAACTCTCTGCTGCTCACCGCCGGACAGCTGAGACGGCATATGTTTCATACGCTCCGCCAGGCCGACAGATGCCAGAGATTCCTTGATCCTTTCGTCTCTGTCTCCTTTAAATCCGGCAGTACGAAGACCAAAATCCACATTTTCGTAAGCAGTCATAATGGGAATCAGTGCCACCGACTGGAACACAAATCCCATATGGTAGCGGCGCAGGCGGTCTCTCTTCGCATCGGTGAGTTCCGAATATCGGATCTCCTCCGGCTGCTCCTCTTCGCCCTCATCCGTGCTTCCACCCTTTCTTCCTTTCTCCTTCCGTGCCCGGAAGATCACCTCTCCTGAGGTGGCGGGATCCAGGGCACTGATGATATTCAGAAGCGTGGTCTTGCCCGAACCGGAACGGCCCTTAATAATGATGAGCTTTCCCTTCGGCAGTTCGATGTTGATGTCCGTAAGCACCGTCAGTTCTCCGCCGCCCACCGGGAAGGACCGGTATATTCCATTTGTAGACAGGATACTCTCCATACGAAATCCCTTCACATGATCTTATCTTTGAAACAACTATTACTATGATGACAGGGTCAAAAGGTCCGAGCGATTTTCTTTGAAACCGTAAGCCCCATGAATCCCATGGACCACGCTTCCCCGTGAAAACCCAGGGAATCCCATGGATCAGTCTTCCCCGAGTTTCAATGCTTCTGTGATCTTCATCCTCCGGATGATCTGCCGGATGATGATAAAGCATACGATGATCGACGCTCCTATGATCACGCCCAGACGGAGGAAATCCGCCCCGGAAATGTAGGTTGCCAGAGACACCGCATGCTTCTCCGGCAGATAAACCACCGCAAAAAGCTTTGAGAAAAGTGTCGTGGCCACAGACCCTGCACCGATCCCCGCAAGCACCGGTCCCAGGGACAGAAAGATCTGCTCCAGGGTCAGCATCCGGTTCACTTCCCGCATGGAGATACCCATGGCGCGATAGATACCGAACAACAATCCGCGATCCCGGATCGAAGTGATCCAATGGATCAGATAACCGATCACGCAGAGCAGCAGCGCCACAAGGAAATCCAGTGTGAACAGGCCGTTGGTGATCTTGATCATGGAAGATGCTTCCATTTCATGGATAAGATCCTCCGTGCTTACAATACTCTTCAGCGTTCTTCCGCCATCCGCAAGCTTTGCTTCCAGACTCTGCCGGATCTCATCGGAAGAATGTGTGGTCCGAAGCCATACGCTGTACGGCGTTTTCTCAAAGACTGCCACCTCGCTTGCATAATTGGCAACGATCAGGTAATTGTCCTTCTCTGTCAGCTCGCCCTGCTCATTGTAACCATACGTCACGGTGCGATATCCCGGAAATGCGTCCACGATCCCGACGATCTTCCCGGCGGAAGACGCGTAAATATAGGTCGAATCCAGAGGAGAATATCTGGAATAGGTGATGGTATCTCCCACCTTCAGCTCGTACTTTTTCGCCAGATTTCCGGAGATCAGGATCCCGTTGGTCGTCTGGGAAAGCTCATTCAGGTAGTTAAACCAATGCTCTTCCGTGAGTCCGTCCTGCAGCCGCGCGGTTTCACCGAACTCCTTCGTGTTCACCGCCATCATGGTGCCGAATTCCTGCCCGCTTCTTCCTACGCTGATCTGTACATGATCATCGCGGACCACACGGGTCACGGACTCTGCCAGTCCCTCGTCCACCAGACTCTGGAAGGCTGCATAATCCGGTTCCTTATATCTCCATTTCTGAGGCGTATCCTGGGAGAGAACCCGGATTTGCCAGTTCTCGGTCACCACCATATCCGAACCGGTATTGTAACGGATCCTGGCTTCCTGGTTTGCGCTCACCGTGCGCGCCATATTTGCGTTAAAGATACTCATGGCGACGGTAAGAACCAAAAATACCGAGATCACGTCGGCTCCGCGCCGGGTCCGGATGATCTGAATCAGCGACGCATAGGTGGCAGGGCGGAAAACTTTTCGCCCGATACGGAAGATCAGCCGCACCAGATAAGAGATCAGCCGCAGGATAAGAAGTCCGCAGGAGATCAGGAACAAGGTGGAATCAAGGAAGATCATGGGATCGATCCCTTCACCGGAGAGCACTGACATTTTCAGGCTGTCCAGCTGTCTGGAGTAATCATAGAGAAGGTAAATGGACACACCCAGAAGAACTACATCCACAAAGAACTTCTCCCAAAGAGGGCTTCCGCTCTGTACCTTCTGCCGCTTGGTCTCGACCACCGTACTCCTGGACTTCGGGATCACCGGCAGAAGCATGATGATGGCCGCTAAAAGTGCCGCCAGCCCCGCGATCAGAACCATTCCGCCGTTTAATCCATAGCCCCGTACCGGCTCGGAGGAAAACTCCAGAAAGCCCGTAACGGATGCTGTAAGCTTACCGACACCGTAGCCCAGCAAAAGCCCGGGGCCGAATGCTGCCGCTGCGATCAGAAGAGACTGAACCAGGTAAAGCAGAAGGATCCTGGTCCTCTTCATGCCACGGCTGTGCAGCATGGCGATCTCCGTCCGCTCACTGTTTACGATCCGCACCGAGATCATACCGATGAAAAGAACTACCAACAGCAGAAGCGGAATGGATATGGCATATAACGCCGCTTTCACCGAGGTCTGCTTCTGACGCGCCTGCACCAGAGATACGGACAGGTTCTCCGTAAGATCCGCATCCATTTCCCGGAACTGTGCCAGATAATTCTCGGCCTCGTCTGCATTTTCAATCGTCAGCTTACGATAATCATAGAAGCGTATTGTTTCATAAAGGACTTTCTCAACTCCGTTCGTCTTCACGATGGTGCTGAAATCTTCCGGCTCGACGTAGATCATCAGGCCGTTCTGCTGAAGACCTTTATGCCAGTAGTAATCCTCATAACCGCCTTCTTCCACGATCCCCACGATGTGGAAGACGATATCCGGCTTCTCCCTGCCGCCCAGCTCGTGCATGGTCAGAGTTTCTCCCACCACGAAATGATCCACATCCATATCATAGCGGCTGATGAGGCAGGGATAATGGTTTTCCCCAAGGGATGCCATCTCACTTCTTACGTCCGCAGCGTTCGTCCACGCTCCGTCCAGAAGATTAAAATGCCCGGTATCATAACCCCCGTTCATGAAACCGATATCCAGATATCCATCGATCCCACGATAGGAGAATTCCGCACGACGCCCCTTGATCCATGCTATCTGCTGCGAAGAAAGCACCGGAATATCCAGGTATCTGTCCCAGGTTTCTTCATAACCGGACATTTTCTCCACAACGCCTTCTGCAGCGGGCTCTGTGGCGTCCGCCACATAGGTTCCGGTCTTGGTGATCCTCGCCGGATATTCACCGCTCTCTTCATTTGCGCTGATGAACTCGCTCTGTATCACCCGGTCCAAAGATCCCTTCCGAAGCATGAGGATCACGCCGAAGACTGCGATCATGGAGATCACACCCACCATAAGTGCGATATAGAGGCGATATTTATTTTTGATCTTTGTAAGTATAAACCGCATATCTGTACCTACTCCACCACAATCTTATCTCCGATATCCACTCCCGACAGGATGAGCTTTTCATCCCCCGGAAGATTGCTCTCATAAACCGTCACCGTCTGACGTACCAGGCCGCCTTCCGTGATCTTCCATACAAATGTCACCGTCTTATCCGTGGCTGTATCCTTCTCTGAATAAACCGCTCTCGAGGGTACGGTGATCCCGTTCCGGATGAAGCGGCCCTGGAAGCTGGCAACCGCAGAGGGCATTCCGTCCGTATAATAAGAATCGTCATCCATTTTCACAAAGAACTGTTCCACCTGTCCTGCACTGTATGGGACGGAATACGTCATCCGTTCCTTGTCCCCCCGGGTAAAGAGATACCGTTTGTTCTCATTTCCGTTCACTGCCACGCAGGTGCCCATGTAATTCTTCTCGTCTGTCCGAAGCTGGATCCGCTGTCCGGGCTGGGCCGCCGTCTGACTCACCTGCCCGCGGGCCTTCGGCATACTGATCCGAAGCAGCTTCTCTCCCTCCCGGTTAACGGTAAAGAGATATTCTCCTTTGTAGACCGATGTATTCTCCTGAAGACCGATCTGACCCATGGTCCCCTCTGCTCTTGCTTTCAAGGTGATGTGTCCGTCCGAACCGGATCCTGCGGACATCTCCGATATGGCTGTACTGATCCGGCTGCGTTCTTCGGAATATTTACTTGCCTCAAGCTTTCGCTCCAGTTGATTGATCTCCAGGTCCGCCGTGCAGATTTCCTTGACATAAAGACTGTCACGATAAGCCTGCAGCTCCTCGATGGAGGGTTCCTCCGAAGACGGGTCCTCGGTTTCCTCCGGGGTATTTACGACCACATCGTCGGTGTCGCTGACTCCCGGAGCATTCGTCTCTTTCATTTCGGATCCATCCGGATCGCCCGTACCGATCGTATTGGTCGTATCCGGATCGCCCGTACCGACCGTATTGGCTGTATTGGTCGTATCCGGATCGGTGATTCCGGGGTCGGCAGTTTCTGTATTTTCGTTACTTTCATTATTTTCGGAATTTCCGGTATTTTCGCTCTTTCCACTGCCCGGTTTCACCGGAGCAGGCTGCCGCTCCGCTTCCGCAATGGCCGCTTTCAGCTCCGCCTCCGTGGAATCGAATTCTTTCACATTTGCAGCATGTTCATTATCGATATCCGTAAGACGGTTCTTTAATTCCGCCATCTCTCCCCTGCCCCTGGGGATCTCGATCTCCAGCAGCTCCTGCCCCTTCTCCACCTTGTCATTCAGAGTCACTGACAGCTTTGTAAGAGAGCCGCTGTAATCCGACAGATACAGGTCGTGTTCCGTAAGAAGCATGGAGATCGCCTCCGCATAGAACTCCTCCACATAATCCTTTGCCTGAACCTCGTATTCTCTGTATTTCACAGGCATCACGGATTTATTGTCATAGAATACAAGCTCTCCCTCGGAGAGACCGGAGATCACCTCCGTATACAGGGAATCCATGGCTCCCACCTCTATGTTCCGGCGATCCTGCTCTCCTGCCTCATTCTTCACGTAGCAGTAGTACAGTTCACCCTCCCGATAGATGGAATCATTTTCTATGGAAATGACATCGGTGCAGCTCTTCTTCCTGAAGTAGATGGGGATGGTGGCACCGATCTCCATGTCGATCCCCTCTGCATGGAACCTTACCCGCGGATACTGGGAAATGGTGTCCGCATAGCTCATCTCCTTCGTGGTGAAGGGGAATTCCTCTACCGTGTGCTTCTTCCCGTCTACCAGGATGTATTTATCTTCGTAGTTCGTAAATTTATATGCGTTGGTCAATGTGTTCGGGATCTCGATATAGAGATCATCATAATCGGAAATGACCGCGATATTCTCATTTCCCTGCACTGCATTTGTGGCGGAAATATCCTTGAGGAAGGTCACGTATCCGCTGTGGGGTGCGTAGAAGGTAAGTCCCTTCTTCTCCTCCCGAAGCTTCGAAAGTTCCTTGTTGATGGCTGCTTTGGCCGTATCCACGGATTTCTGGCCGTACCGCCGGTTTTCCCTTGCCAGACGGATCTGGGTGTCGATGGCCGCCGCCTCGTCCGTAAACCCTGCTTCTTCCGCCGCCTTCTTCTGCCAGGTCATTTTCTGTTCCGAAAGATCTGCGATCTTTGCTTCGATGGAATTCTGATCCGACATGCTGCTCAACTCGTTGTTGAGTTCCCTGATCTGTTCATCGATATCCCGGGTGTCTCCCGTGGCAATGAGGGTTCCCTCCTCCACATAATCCCCCGGCTGTACGTTCAGCTGATAGATCTGGAACGGTTTCTCCGCAAAGACCGGATAAGGTGTTGCGACCACCGTCCCCTCCAGCATGGAGGTATCTCCGATGTCACGCCTCTTTACAGGTCGGTAGGACTCCGTGATGCCGGCGGGTTCCAGCAGCTCCGGAGCTTCCACCTCCGCCTTCGTGCCGCAGGCAGTAAAGGATCCGCATACCATGCCCAAACAGAGGAGGAACGCAAGAGATCTCTTCGATATTCGATTTTGGATAATCTTTCGTTTCATATGATCTCCTATGGAAGTTCTACCTTTTCTCCGCCTTCCAGTCCGTCTTTTACGATCAGATAATTTCCGTATTGCTCACCGGGAGTGATATAACGCGCCTCCCGCATACCGTCTTCCCTGACTACATAGACAAAATAGCGGTCATTTTTCTCATATACGGCCTGCCGGTTCACATAGCAGGCATCCTTCAGCACCGGGAGCTCGAAGTTCAGCATGAGATTCTTCTCCAGAATCTCGCCTTCCCGTCCCACCGGACGGAAATATACGCTTGTTGCGCTTCCGCCCTCCGGCATCTCGATGACTTCCACCTGGCATTCACTGTAGCGGGTAGTGGCCGTGTAGGTCTCCCCCACCTTGAAAGTGTAATACTCCGGCTTCTCCGTTTTATAGATTCCCTCATCCACATCCACCAGGATGAGATCCGTGTCCGGCATAACAAAGCCGTCCTGCAGGGAACCGTCAATGGCACTTACATGTCCGTCCACTTCGGAATAAATGTTCAGCTTACGGTAGGTATCATTCACATCAGAGATATAAAGCTCTGCCACTTTGATCTCCCGTTCAAGCCTCTTTATCTCATCCGAGTGATTCTGCGCCGAATCGATGGATTCGAGGTTTCTCAGATGCTCGATAGACAGCCGGGCATCCGTGATCTTCTTCTCATTCGCCGTGATCTGTTCATCCAAAACCTTGGAGTGGAAGGACACCATCAGATCCCCGGGATGCACCCGGTCCCCGACCTGTACGTGGATCTTCTCCACCTCCAGCTGATAGGTTCCGTAGAGCTCCGAAAACTGGGCCTGCGTGAACCGATGACGAATCCGTTCATAACCCAGAAGATCCAGACGCTGCTCGAATTTCCGTTCCAGGTCTCCACGAATCACATCCGCCTGATTCGGAACATAGGCATTGTAGGATGGTGTCTCCGGCGGAACCAGGCTGTCTTCCAGCGCCTCACCGCAGGCGGTGAGAGACAGGAGCATCGCCCCCGAAAGGACCGCGAGGATCGTTTTATTCAGTTTTCGGGGAGTTTCTTTTCTCATACTTCCGTCAGCACCTCATTATTTCATATCCGCATTCATTCACAGGTATCTGTATTTCATGATGACGCCGGGGGCAAAAGATACTCTGCCCCCAGCTGATGAATCTGTCATCATTTTATCAAAAAGACTCTTGCACTGTACAGACACTAAACGCACTATACAATGAAAATGTATCTGAAATGTATCAAATTACAGTTTTTTGCAGTTTTACAAGCTTTCCGGAAGCTTCTTTTCGTCCAGCAAAGTTCCGCCTTCCGTAATATAAAATACATAAGTTTCGGATCCGTCATATTTGGTGAAGGTACATTTCCAGAAAATGGCCGCATAGGTCCGGAATGTGGTGTCCACTGCTTTGTAGGACACTGCGCTCCAGGTATACCAATGCTGATACTCGGAAACGATCGGGAATTCCAGATGCACTGCCTCATATTCGGATAACGTGCGCTCGCTCTCCGAAGCCACAGATATGGTGCTCTCCCACTCGCCATAGATCAGGCTGACTCTCTGCTCTTCCGTCAGCTGCCGTGAGGCATTCTTTACCACCGCTTCCGACGGGCCGGCGTAATAGGCAGTGGGTACCGCAGATACATGTCCGATCTCCTGAGCGGCCTCATCCCTGATCAGCTTCTCCGGCAAAATGAGCGCAGCAACCACCGCCGCTGCCGTAAGCAGCAGCGCCAGTACAAATATGATCTTTGAAAAAATGCGTTTTGATGCAGTCATTCCTGTCCCTCATTTCCGCTATATGATCATCCCCGAACTTCCGTACCTTGTTCCGCATGGTAATCCTTAGCCTGCCATATCCTGTTCCGCATGCTCCTCCCCGGAACCTGCCGGCACTGAAAATGCTACAGTAAATATGGTTCCCTCTCCGGGTTTACTTTCCAGCCGGATCTTTGCCTCGTGGCGCTGCAGGATGATGGATACCAGCGACATCCCCAGTCCCGCGCCTCCCGCTGCCCGGGTTCTGGACTTATCCACCATGAAGAACTCATCAAATATCTTCTTCTGATTTTCCTCGGATATTCCGATGCCATGATCGCGGATCTGAAAAATGTACCGCGGTCCGTCAGCCGGTTCCGTACCTTCTCCTGTCTCCCCGGCTTCCGGCCGCAGCGAAACTCCTTCCGGGACTTCCCGCCCGGTAAACTCGATCACATCCCCCTCCTTCGATGCCTTTCTGGCATTGTCGATGAGATTGATGAAAACGGTCTTCAAAAGCTCAGGATCTCCTTCCAGCACACCGGGGGCCACGTCCAAAGTCAATATCTGTCCGGATGCCACGATAAGCGGTTTCATACTGGTCTCCACGCTTTCCGCAAGGGCAGTCGTGGAGATTCTCTTTCGCTCGATGGGGTGATCCTTAAGATACAGCAGATCGAACAGCTTCATGGACATGGCTTCCAGGCGTTTCCCCTCGGAGAAAATATATCCCAGCGCTTGCTGCTGTTCTTCCTTCGAGAGATCCAACGACCGCATGGTATCCGCATATCCGATGATACTGGTCATGGGCGTTTTGATCTCGTGTGTGAAATCCGCCACAAACTGCTCTCTGCGGTGCACCATGTCATTCAGCTCCTCCACATGGTCTTCCACGGAATCCGCCATGGAATTGAACCGTTCGGAAAGCATCCCCACCTCGTCAGCGGAGCGGATCCTGGAACGAACGGAATAGTCCCCTTCAGCAAAGGAATCCGTTGTATCCCTGAGGCTCTCGAGCGGCCGTGTCAGAAGGCGGCTCAGGATATACAGCAGCACCGCGGACACACCTAAGATCAGCAGCGTGATCTCCCGATACTCCCTGACACTCTGATCCAGCATGGCATGGATATCCGAGATATTCCGCCTGGTGATGATGTTCAGCGGTTTGGAATCCAGCGTCGAATTGGATGCCACATAGAGGAAATGTTCTCCTCCCTCTTCCGTCAGCAGATAATTCTTCCGCACCTCATCCCCGAAATCAAAAAGGTCTCCGGCTTCAGGATCAGAGGTAAGTTTCGGAAAATCCTTCTCGCTGGTATAGAGGTATTTTTCCCCGTATCGGATCGCAAGTCCTTCCTCTCCGGAGATCATTCCGCTGAAGACCTGGTCTCCGATGGATGGAAGCGATATGTTGAGATCATATCTGCCGGAATTGACCAGATCCAACAGCTCGTATTCCACGGAGGACTGCACCAGATTATTTTCCGTCACTGCGGATTTGATGGCGGTATCCATGGTGAGCCGATAGCTTCTCTGCATCAAAAGAAAGCCCACAACACCGGTCGTGAGCGAGAGAAGCAAGAGATTCAGAATGAGTACCTTATGTCGAAATTTCATATCGCTTTTCTATATTAGGATGCAGTTTCGTGTCATTCCGGGCAACGCGAGGGATCCTGAGAAAATGCCCCTTCGGCCGATGGTCAAAGATAATGAGAAGAAAAAACATGCAGGTAATTCGAGGCCAGGTCACTCCGTCAGCCGGTAACCGGTATTGTATACGGATTTCAGATTTCCTTTCAGATCCAGCTTCCGGCGAAGCCGCTGCACATGCAGATCCAGTGTCCTGGTATCCCCCATCCAGTCCGTCTCCCATACGGTTTCATAGATCCGGTCACGGTACAGGGTGATATTTACATTTCGGATGAACATGAGCAGAAGCTCGAATTCCTTCGGAGTCAGAGTGACATCCTTCCCGTCCTTGGTCACTGAGCGGTTCGTGGCATCGATCACCAGATTCTTAAAATGCAGGATCTCCTCTGTCTTATGATACCGCCGGAGCACGATATTGATCCTGGCCAGAAGTTCCACGATCTCGAAGGGCTTTACCAGATAATCTTCCGCGCCGGAGGTAAGTCCCTTCATACGGTCATCCAGCGACGCCTTCGCAGTTATGAAGATCACCGGGATCCCCATGGGGCGGATAAACTCCATCAGTTCATACCCATTGATCTCCGGCAGCATGATATCCAACAGAATGAGATCGAAGGTATGGTCCTCCAGGATGTCCGCCGCCGCCTTGCCGTCATACAGGGCGGTACATTGATATCCGGCCTTGGTCAGGTTCAGCCGGATCAGATCCGAGATGGGCTTTTCATCTTCCACGATCAGTATTTTCAGCATGTCAGCTGTCACTCCTTCATTTACCGGACGACACAAATCCATGTACGTCCTTCTGGTCTTTCATGATAAGTCAAAAATGCATACAAAATGTATCCGGATCCGTATGCCATCCGGGCTTCGTTATTCGGATCGTACCTTCTCAAAGCGGAACTCCTGCCGGATCATGGGATATTTATCATGATCCACCCGGCTCATGAACATGGTATATGGCCGGACATACATCTTGAAATCTCCGTAGAGCGCCTGATAGACCACCATGATCTCTCTGGTTTCGGAATGCTCCGCAATCCCTACGATCTTATATAGATACTTGTTGGCCTTTGCCTCTTCTTCGGTGATGGTCTCACGCTTAAAATGCTGCACCACATCTCCCGCATGCAATCTTCTATCCGCCATATCGCACTCCTTACCATTTCATACTATGATGCTGGGGTCAAAAGGTTTTTTGCCCCCAGCTGATGATCCGCAGCACGCACACTACGTGTGCAATGTGCT
>CAMPAX010000026.1 GCA_946633495.1 uncultured Lachnospiraceae bacterium
GCGAATTGCCTCGGAATGATTCTTATGAACACCAGAGAGGAATTGGCGAGGGAAAAAGAAAGAACGACTCGCAAGCCTAAAGAAGCCGAGAGATGAAGGGAAAGTGATATTATGGCCGGAGTGAAAACCGAATACGAGGTCGAGAGAATCTTCATAGAGCAGCTTGAAGGTCTTGGCTATCAGTATATTGATATGGCGAATTACGATGATGTGGCCGCCAATTTCCGCGTGCAGTTCTGCAAGGTGAATGCCAAAGCCCTGATTGAAGCAAAGGGCGTTGCAGAGCTGTCTGACAGCGAATTTGCAAAGATTATGCTCCGTCCACACTGTACCTGCCGTTCATAAACATATACTGCTTCGTGTAAGGATCGGTATTCGTGTAGAACCGGACAGCAAAAACGATCATTGTCCCCAGCATGAGCAGGAGAAGCCCCACAATGATCCCTGCCGATATCTTTCCTTTAAAAAACCGTTTCAGCAATTCGGTCTCCCCCTGTCAAAGTCTCAGCGCGACGAGTCCTTCCAAAGATGCTCTTCTCTGGTGTATCTGCCCGTCCCTCGACCTCTACGGGTTAAGGCATCCTCCGTTGAAATCAAACTTATATTTTTTGCCGTCGATCACATAGCTTGCGTTGTAAGCATACCAGCGGTCATTTCCGTACATCCATCCGCCGTCATGTGTATAACTCCAGGAATAGGTTGTTCCTTCCTCCATGGCGCCGTTCTTGTTCAGCCAGTATCCCTTTACGAATTCATTTGCGGCCATGTAACCGTTCTTTTTAAAGAAATACCAGGTACCGTTGATCTTTTTCCACTGATTTGCAGGACCGGAATCTCCCGTCAGGATAAATCTGTATCCCTGCGCATCCTTCTTCCAGCCGGTCACCTTTGCTTTTCCGTCCCAGGCTCCGCTTCCGGTCAGATAATAGCCGCCGCGGTATGCATTGCTCTCCATGTAGCCGTCCTTATCGAAGAAATACCACTTTCCGTCGATCTTCTGCCACTGATTCTTCGGATACCAGCCCCTGGTATCCTCATACCACCAGCCCCTGGAATTCCGTCTCCATTTTCCGGTATAGGGATAGGACCGAAATCCTGCTTTGTCATACCACTGTCCCTTCACCCATTCTTCGGAATAAGCCGTTTCGCCGACAGCAGGGAAGGTCTCGGCATCAATAGCGGTAAATGCATATCCGACATCTGTTCCGCGTGTAATTCCCAGAACATAGTATTTCCCTTTGTATTCCGTGGCAGTCATAAGGTACATGGGGCGCTGGCAGACGATCCCATCCAGAGCCTTCATGCTTTTTCCGCTATAGTCTATCACGTAGGTATCCGCCACAACCCGTCCGCTCTCATCGGTCTTCACCGGTCCTGTGACGTAGATCCCGTCTTTTGCAGCGACACCGACGCAGTCATAAGATCCCAGCGGATCCATGTCCATAAAAAGCTTATCCTCGGTATCAAGGGTCGTAACAGACGCCCCCTTCTTCCCCGCGGGATCCACGGTGATCCGATCGAGCTCAAAGGTATTGGGACTTATCAGGTCCGTTCCGGTAAATGCATAAAACGTGGTATCCGAAACCACTGTCACGTTCGAACTT
This sequence comes from uncultured Lachnospiraceae bacterium, assembly GCA_946633495.1. Taxonomy (GTDB): domain Bacteria; phylum Bacillota; class Clostridia; order Lachnospirales; family Lachnospiraceae; genus Eubacterium_Q. Next base: position 1,605 of record CAMPAX010000026.1, read on the forward strand.
AGGCCTGAGAAGGAGAACTCCTCATCGCCGACATCCTTGAGTTTCATGGACACAGGATTCAGCTTTCGAATGGTTGATATGGGCATGGTATTCTTCGGATTTCCGTATAAGCCCTCTTTTCCTCCGAGGATATAGATCCCGGCTCCCGTATTCACCATTCGTGTTCCGATCTCGAAAGCATTTTCCGAGTAAATGTGCCAGGTCACCTGTCCCGTAGCCGGATCCAGTTTTCCGACAGCCGCCTTCTCCTCCTTCTCATTTGTCCCAAGGAAGAGGATCTTTCCGTTCCAGTTGCAGACAGCACCGGTAGGAAAATAATCCCCTCCGGAATAAACCTTCTTCCAGGTCTTTGAATTGATCTGATACTGATAGATCGCAGTCTTCCATTCATTCTCGGCAAAAAAGACATACAGAGAATCCTTCAGAGCCGTCATGCCGACCGGATCTCCGTAATAGAATTCCGCATAGGTCTGCTTTGCTTCGGCATCCGGCACATACAAGCCCGTATCGGATACCGGTATCCCCGGAAGCGGAAGGCTGTCAAATGTTTTCGCCGGCTTCGTAAGATTGAAGAACCGATGCCCGCTTCCCTTTCCGGAAGTCACTTCCAGAAGAGCCTCCCCTGCCGGAAGATCTGCCGGCAGCACCGCGGTGATCTCCTCATCGGACCAGGAATCCACAGTACAGCTCTGTCCCGCAGCCGTAATGGTTCCCGCTGTCTCTCCGAAGAAGAATCCCTTCACCTGAACGCGGTTTCCTTCCACAGAAGCGGAAAGGGGTACAGGTACCGTCTCCTCCGCCAGCGCCTTATCCAGACGGAAGATCCCGCCGGATAAGCATTTTCCTTTCATTGCGTCCATGGGGAGAACACTTCCGGTCACTCTTGCCGCAAGTTTCTCTGCGGAATCCTTTGGAAATGCAGCCGCCAGCACCGCGATACTTCCGGTGATCTGCGGTGCAGCCATGGAGGTTCCGTTCCACGCCACATAATTCTCCGTGGCGTCCGTCAGCCGAATAAAACGAAGGTCCACTTCTTTGATATTTTTTTCGTCGTCACCTTTTCCCTCGCTGAAGTAAAACCGCAGTTCCACCCCTACATCCTTTTTCTCCTCAGAATATTCAAAGAAAGAATCGGTGACAAATCCGAGATCATTCCAGCCCCGGGTCAGGCTTGTATTTCCGTCGCCGATGGTATCCAGTGTCTCACCCTCTTTATCGACGGAGGAGGCAAAGATATTTCCGGAACACTTATTTTCAAGATAAACGCGGATCACTCCGCCCTTCAGACTCTCGATGTCACTGAGGCTTTTCGTTCTCAGGGTAAAGACTCCATCCTCCGCCTCTAAATGGAGCACATTTTTACCGTCTTTTCCTTCCCGGATGGAAGCGGTTATGCCTTCGTCGGCTGTTAACCCCATTTCATCGTCCCAGAGCTGTGTTTTATCCGAATAATCCACCCGGCAGGTGGTGTCACCGTCCTTAAAAACGCTGGTGGTTTCCGCAGGCGTTCCCTTTCCCATGATAACAGTTGAAAAGATCTTCACGCCGGGCGCGAAAACGTCCACATCTCTTTGTCCGTAATTGGAAAAGTCCGCCATTTCACCTTCGCTGTCGCTTGCGCCTACCACCAATACCTCCGGCAGGCCGGAACGAATCACCGAGGAAACGTTGGCATTATCCAGATTTGAAGCGTCATTTCCGGCAGAAAAGCAGCAGACGATCCCGGCTTTTCCTGCCTCCTCGATAAGAAGCAGCTCCGTCTGAGAAGTGATGGTTCCCCCATAGGAGTTATTTGCCGAGCAGATATTAACCCCGGCCTTCTTCGCCGTGATCATATAATTATAGCCGCGGATGACCGCATCCGTAGGGAAGATTCCTCTGTTGTTGGCAACCTTGACGGCCATGATCCTGGCACCGGAAGCTACACCGCTGACACCGATCCCGTTCCAGGACGCCGCAGCGATCCCGGCGCAATGGGTTCCGTGTCCATGGTCATCCATGGGATCCTTTGAGTCGTAGGGCTTCGAATCGGTATTCACAAGAGTTCCGCAGAATCCGTACTTTCCGCCTCCCAGCTTTGTAAGCTCCGGGTAATTCTCTCCGTCGGACCACATGACATCCGCCAGATCTTCGTGGGTATAATCCACGCCGGTATCGATGATGGCCACTACCTGCCCGGAGGTATTCACCTTCGGTGTCGGCTGACCCTCCGAATACGTATTCCAGCCCTCGTTGCCGATGCCGTAGGTCGTATTGTCCGCCCACTGGTTTGATGTATAATCCTCCGCCTCGGGGGTATAAATGTAATTCGGTTCTGCGTAGATCACATCCTCTCTGGCTTCCAGCTCACGGATCAGCTCCTCCGTGGATAGATGGTCCGATTGCACCAGAGTGATAATGCCGGGAAGGGGCGTATCCTCCGGGCGGTCCACCAGAAGCAGGGCCTCCGCAGAGTCCACAAACGTTTCTCCTTCGATCTCCCGTTCCTGGGCGGATTTCAGGGATGCCTCCGGCTTTGAGGCGTCCTCTGCTTCCTGTCTGAAACACACGATGGCCTCTCCCGTCACCCCATCGGGGAGGGGTGCCGACACCCCACTCTCTGTCACCTGTCCGGCTGCCGGTGCGTTTTCTTCCGTAGCCGCATATACGTTCACAGTCGCCGCCACGGGGCTGACTGCCATACCTGCCGTAAGGAATACGGCCATGAGCTTTTGTCTGATTCCGGTAAATCTCTTCATTTATCCCTCATTTTCTCAAGGTGGAGCACTTTGGGTGAGCCGCTTCGAACGGACTTCACCTGCTCCTTTCGAACCCTTGTCACAAATTCAATCGATCCATACTCCGTTTGAATCAAAGGTATAGGTCTTCCCGCCGATCCTTTTCGTGCCGGTAGCCATGACACCGCCGCCCATGAAATAAAACCACCTTCCCTTGATCTCCTTCCAGCCAAGGCACATTTTTCCGCTGCCGTCAAAGAAGTACCAGTCCCCCCAGTATTCCAGCCAGCCGATGTGCATAGCTCCGCTTTTTTCCAGAAAATACCAGCGATTACCGATCTTGACCCACCCGGTAGCCATCTTTCCGCTGACAGGATCCAGATAATACCATTTTCCACCGGTCTTTTTCCAGCCGGTCTGCAGGATCCCGCTGCCGCTGAAATAATACCAGTTTATGCCGATCTGATACCAGCCGGTTACCATATAGCCGTCATAATCCAGGAAATATTTTCTTTCTTCGTCATTTACGGTCAGCCAGGTATTTCTCAGATAATAATCGGAGCTGCGATAGTATTTCCACTTCGATCCCTCCTTATTCCAGCCGGGGCGGTGCGCAAGCCCCTGAAGATCCAGATCGGTGGTGGATGCGGTGTTATAGGAGGTCCGGGCAACATGATCCTTATAATTATCGGATCCGACCAGGAAATATTTGTACACCAGATTTTCGCCGCCGGGATAATCCGCGGTTCCGTTCATCAACGGATCGTCCCATGTCACATCGACAAAGTACCACTTTCCGTCGTCCATCTTCACCTGGTTCCATGCGTGACTTTCAGAGTTTGGCCCGGCCACGCCGCAAATGATCTCGCAGGGAACCCCCAGCTCATTCATGAAATTCCAGAACAGAGCAGCATATCCGCTGCAGACTGCGATCCTGTTTCGTAAGGTTTCCGATGCCGTATGCTGCTTAAAGCTGGTGTCATATCGGATATTCTTCACCATCCAGTCATGAATGGCAAGAATCTTCTCCAATCGGGTGGTACAGCCGACGGTTTCCGTATTGATGATCCCCCGAAGTGTTGTCTTCTCAGAAGAACTGAGGTTCTTAAAATGCGGCTGCAGGGTCAGCTCTGCCGCATAGGCATTCCCGGGTACCGCGATCTGAAAGCTGCCGAAGGTAAGCAGAAAACAAAGCAGCACAGTAAGTATCCGCCGCCTTCCTCTTATGGTTCTGATTTGATCCTTCATTCACATTCCTCCTTGCATAATATGTATTGCCCCTCGCATTGCCCATCGGCCCTGTGCGATTAGATGTCTCCTGTTTCTTTATTCATACTTTAACGCTTTTATACTTTTAGTACTGTTCTTTCTGACCTCTGCACCGGGCTGTACGGTCCCATGGAACGGAAGACCCGCAGAAGAATCCTAAAACCCATTATCCATACTACAATAAAACGTCGATTTATAAAAGTGTTTGTTTGCAATTTTTCCTGCATGATTTCTGCCGAACCATCTTTTTTTGAGGCGTTTTATATGTTATACTGTGCATGTTGTTGTCGTTCGATGTATGTCGGATCATCCCGGCCCCGGCCGGATGGTCAGCGACGGTTTTACTTTATTTCAGAAAGGACTCTGCCATGTCAAATTCAATCGATACCCGTGCCATCAATGCGATCCGTATCCTGTCAGCAGACGCCATCCAGAAGGCGAATTCCGGACACCCGGGGCTTCCCTTAGGCGCAGCTCCCGCAGCTTACACGCTCTGGAGCAAGGTCATGAACCATAATCCGAAGGATCCGAAATGGGAGAACCGCGACCGGTTCATCCTCTCCGGCGGACATGGATCCATGCTCCTTTACTCTCTGCTGCATCTGTTCGGCTACGGCCTTACAACCGAGGATCTGGCGAATTTCCGCCAGCTGGACTCTCTCACTCCGGGACATCCGGAATACCGCCACACCGTAGGCGTAGAGGCTACAACCGGTCCTCTGGGCGCCGGCATGGCGATGGCCGTGGGTATGGCGATGGCCGAGAAGCACCTGGCTTCCGTCTTTAATAAAGAGAATTTCCCGGTGGTAGATCATTATACCTATGTTCTGGGCGGCGACGGCTGCATGATGGAGGGCATCTCCTACGAAGCCTTCTCTCTGGCCGGAACCCTGGGACTTTCCAAACTGATCGTACTGTATGATTCCAATGACATTTCCATTGAAGGCGGTACCAACATCGCTTTCCGCGAGAATGTACAGAAGCGTTTCGAGGCCTTTGGTTTCCAGACCCTCCGCGTAGAGGACGGAAATGATCCGGACGCCATCCTGGCTGCCCTCGAAGAGGCAAAGGCAGACACCACCCGTCCTTCCATGATCGAGATCAAGACCAAGATCGGTGCCGGCTGTCCTGCAAAGGAAGGCAAGGCTTCCGCTCATGGCGAGCCCCTCGGTGTGGATAATGTTGCAGCTCTCCGCGAGAATCTGGGCTGGGAAGATTCCACTCCCTTCGCCGTTCCGCAGGAGATCTACGATCATATCGCAGGGATCGTGGCCGAGAAGGCAAAGACCGAGGATGCCTGGAACGCGCTCTTCGAGGACTATAAGAAAGCCTTCCCCGAGATGGCTGAGCTTTGGGCAAAGTACCATGATGAGGACAGCGCAAAGGTCCTCTATGATGACGAAACATTCTGGAACATGGCAGACGCTCCGGAAGCAACCCGGAATCTCTCCGGCAAGCTGATCAATTACATGAAGGATAAGATCCCGAACTTCTTCGGAGGCGCTGCGGACCTGGCTCCTTCCACCAAGACCTACATGAAGGATCTGGGAGATTTCTCGAAGGAGACTCCGGATGGCAGCAATCTGCATTTCGGTGTACGCGAGCTTGCCATGGCAGCCATCGGAAATGGTATCTGGCTCCACGGCGGACTTCGTCCCTTCGTCTCCACCTTCTTTGTATTCAGTGACTATGTAAAGCCGATGGCAAGACTTTCCGCTCTGATGCAGGTGCCTCTCACCTATGTACTGACGCACGACAGCATCGGCGTCGGGGAAGACGGCCCGACCCATGAGCCCATCGAGCAGCTGGCGATGTTCCGTGCGATGCCGAACTTCTACGCATTCCGTCCGGCAGATGCCACCGAGACCGCAGCAGCCTGGTATTATGCAGTCACAAGCAAGACCACTCCGTGTGCACTCGTACTCACCCGTCAGAATCTGCCGCAGCTGGCAGGCTCCTCCAGGGAAGCCTTAAAGGGCGGTTACATTTTAGAGGACAGCACGAAGGAGACTCCGGATGCGATCATCATCGCTACCGGTTCCGAGGTACAGCTGGCCGTAGAAGCAAGAAAGCAGCTTCTGACCGAGGGCATCGATGTCCGCGTTGTCAGCATGCCCTGTATGGATCTCTTCAACGATCAGCCGGCAGAGTATAAGGAAGCCGTTCTTCCTGCATCCGTAACAAAGAGAGTTGCCGCTGAGGCACTTGCCACCTTCGGATGGGAGCGCTACGTCGGACTGACCGGTAAGATCGTGGGCATGACCACCTTCGGTGCATCCGCTCCGGCAAGTCTTCTGTTCCCGAAATTCGGTATCACCACTGAGGCGGTAGTGGATGCGGTAAAGGCACAGTTCTGATCAGCAGACGAATAATACATACATAAAAATCCCCGGCGGATCCATCCGTGAGATCGCATGATCATCACTAACGGAACCGTCGGGGATTTTTTTATTCTGTTTCTATCTCTGAAGTCGTCTGACAGTTACTCAAAAGAGCCGTATTTTCGTGATTTCCCTGCCAGCCGGCCGGTATCCTTATCGTTGAAAGCTTATCTTTGAAATACTCCTGCGGTTGCTCCCGGTTATTTCGCGCTCGCTACACCAGCTCTTCCAGATGTACCAGTGCATCCCGAAGGATCACGGTCATATGCTCTTCAAAATATTCCCTGGTGGCATAAGAGATCCTGCAGCGGTTTCCGAACTCATTCAATGTGGCACAGATCATGGCGAATTCTTCCAGAGAACTCTTTTCATGTCCGAGGTACAGATAATACCGCTGATTGACCGGATTCTTATAGAGGATATTCTCACTGTCATAATGGGTACTGATCAGCTTCGCCGAGCGGATCACACTCTGAAGATCCTTAAACTCGAACAGCGCAAACGGATCCGGCGTAAGCTCCGGTGTTTTCCCCTGCGGCTTTTTTGCCCCCGGCGCATTGGGTCCGGCGGTGCTGCCCGGTGCAGCGGGTCCGTTTTGACCCGGTCCGGCATTTCCGGATACCTTACGAACCTCGGCACCCACCTTGCCCGCGATGCCGGACACGATGCTGTCGATCATACTCATAATATCCTTCGGATCGATCTCCGAGGACTTCGGTATACTGAACTCCGCACGGATCTCCGGTCCCTGTCGGATCTGAATCCCGTCCGGTCCGTTCTTATCATTCGTATTCTCCGGCCCTCCCGGTCCTCCCGGTCCGTCAATATCCGTGAAGCCGTCTCCTTCATAATCCGCCCCTTCCCATCCGGGGAAAGGTTCCTGCATATCATCTGGTCCGTCCGAATCCGGTCCGGAGGAATGATTGTCATATTCAAGCCCGTTTGTAAATCTGGAGAATCTCGGATCCAGCTCCTCGGGATCTTCCACGGAGCTGACATTGATGATCAGTCCGTCTCCCGGCGTCGGGATCGCTTCTACCATAAGAGGCTTTGCTTCCACATCGTAGCCCAGCTCATCCCGTGCCATCTCCATCAGCTCTTCAAAAAGCACCTTTGCCTTCTCCGAACCATAGGAAAGCTCCGAGATCTGAATGTCCCGTTTCTCCAGATCCTCACGATCCAGCGTGAATCGTATTTTATTGCCGTTTACTCGTTCTATCTTCATAGATTTATCTCACTATATTCTTGTTTCACGCAACATTTCCGCAACTTTTTTATCTTGCAATCTCCAATCCGCTCATATATCATGAAGTTGAACATCCGATTCAAAGTTCCGCCGGGGATCTCCCGTATCCCGATTCTGACCATCGGTCTTCCGGGATAAATGAAGGTGATCCCGATTCCGGCAATCATCCGACAAACTTTGAAAAGCTGTCCTCTGTTACGCATCTGCATAAGGAGAAACTATCACAGACGCTTACCTTCCCCCTGTGCATTACCGGTACAGACCGACAGTCCGACAAATCAGTACAGCATTCATTTGTACAGAAAGGAGGGTATTCGTTCAGAACCGCCGAATAAAAAGCCGGCTCCGATACGGCTGAAAGTAGGCATTTAGCATTCGTATCACCCTGTGAATACGGATCCTCTGCATTTAACAGAATGGGACATGCTCCGAAGAGTATGTCCCATTTGTCCTGGATCTGTTCGTGTACGATCCCTGGATCGGTACCGGAACAGATACTTTCCGGCAGACTGTGGATTAGCCCTCGGAGATAGCTCCAACCGGACATCCACCTGCACAAGCGCCACAGCTGATGCACATATTCTCATCGATCACGAACTGACCGCCGTTATCGGAGATTGCACCTACCGGGCAGGTTCCTGCACATGCACCACATCCGATGCAAGCATCACCAATTACATATGCCATAGCCTATCCCTCCTTCTTAAATGATATAGATTAACGATTGTGAATGTATTTTACACCATCTTGGCAATTTTCACAAGAAGAATCGTACATAATCACGAAGATATCACAGAGGGGTACAGTCACCTTCCGCCTGAAAGATATGTTATTTCGTCTTTGTCTGAAAATCAACAGGATCCTGTCTGTCAGATCCTGAGATCCGCGTGAAATCTGCTGCGCAGATTCGGATTCGCATCGATATAGGCCTTGATGCTGCGGATGTTGTCCGAGATCTCATCCAGAGCCTGAAGTACATTATGCAGGCTTTCGTATTCGTCCTCCGATACCTTTCCGTCCTTGGAAATGTTCACCAGCTTCTTGGAAATATCATCGATGGACTGGGCACTGCTGAGGAACTGAAGCGACAGTCGTTCGAGTGAATCCGTACGGATCTTCGCCTTTTTCTCACCAAGCAGCTTCTCCATCCCGATGGGGCAGACGTTATTGCAAAAATCCTCACAAAGATACGGTGCCTGGTATTCTCTGGCCATGATCCGAACTTCCTCTGCATAGGGTTCGATCTTGTTCAGTTCGATCCGGGCAAGACGACTCCGCTCGATCCCAAGCTGCATGGCAGCTTTCTCACGGCTGGAAAAGGAACCATCCTTCTCGGCGGCACACATTCTTGCCTTATAGTAAATATTTTCGGTTGCTTTTGATGCCTTTCTGCCCATTTCAGTGTACCTCCCGGGTAGGATAAAAGCCACCGGCAAACGAAGTTGCCGAAAACTGACTTGATCATCGGACCAAAAAACGAAACTGAAACCGATGGGAAACGAATCCAACATATCCGCACAAACCAGCCGGATCAATCGAAACTGATTCTATATATACCGATTCCGTGGATATGTTATCACATGAAAGACGGAAAATCCAGTAAAAAAAAAGGTAAAAGCTCGGATATAATTAAAAAATCCTATTATTTCAGCAAATTTCTTTGAAATATTAAAATAAATAATTTACATTAGAGGTCTCAATGTTTTCGGTCTTTCTCCTCCAGCCATACGCCGTAAACCTCTCTCTTGGGAATCCCCCGGTCCGTGGCTACCGCTTTCATAGCGTCCTTCTCTGTCAGCCCCTGGGCAAGATACTGCCTCATATGTTCCGCTATCGTAAGCTGATCAAAACGGGCTTCCTCCTCCGCCTGCTGTTCCTCCGGGGACTTCCCGGCGATCACCAGAACGTACTCTCCCCTGGGTTCTTCCAGTCGAAAATGCTCCAGCGCACCTTTCAACGTGGTCTTTTGAAATCTCTCATGCTTCTTGGTCAGCTCCTTACAGATGGTGACCGGCCGGTCTCCCAGGGTCTCCGCAAGGTCCTCCAAAGTTCGTATGATATGATGCGGCGCCTCGTAAAGCACGATCGTCCTGCTCTCCCGGGTAAGCTCCTGCAGGATCCGGCGGCGTTCCTTCTTATCCTGCTTTTCCTGCGGAAGAAACGCCTCAAATGCAAATCTCCGGGTATCCTGCCCCGAAGCGATCAGCGCATTTACAGCCGCACAGGCTCCCGGAACGGGCACCACGGAAATGCCCGCTTCATAACAGCGTTTCACCAGCACCTCCCCCGGATCCGAGATCCCCGGTGTACCGGCGTCCGTGATGAGGGCAATGTTCTTCCCGTCCAAAAGATGTCCGATCAGCACCTCTGCCTTCTCGTATTTATTGAATTCATGGTAGCTCGTCATGGGCGTATGGATATCAAAATGAGTGAGCAGCTTCCGGCTGTTTCTGGTGTCCTCCGCTGCGATCTCATCCGCCTCCGACAGGATCCGTACTGCACGATAGGTCATATCCTCTAAATTCCCGATGGGCGTTGCAACCAGGTAGAGTATCCCGGACATAGTGGGCCTCCTTCTGCATTTTTGATCACGAATCCTTTTTAGGCTGTCATGATCAAAGGCATTTTCTTATTTACAGATCTGCCATGTATCCTCAGGCAGCCTTTCGGAAAACGATCAGGGCTTTCCGTACATATCCAGCAGCTGTCTGGTATAACCGCCGTCCGGATTGTAAACCACCAGAACGGGGAGTACCGTCAGCTGAGGCCCGCCTCCCTGTACTGCTTCCAGGAGCACCATGTTGGGTTCCTTTCCCGGATAGGGCTGCACCAGCTGCATCCGCTTGGGTTCCAGCCGGTACTTCTGCAGCGTCTGCATCAGCTCCGGCAGACGGAAGGGTTTATGTACAAAGGTAAATGTTCCGCCCGGTTTCAGCAAATGCGCCGCGGCAATGACGATCTCCTCCCAGGAAACCGCGATCTCGTGGCGTGCTATATTAAATGTCGTTTCATCGTTATGCAGTCCGCCGGTTCCCTTGATATACGGAGGATTGCAGGTGACGGCATCATAGATGGCCTTTCCGAAGGTCTCCGGAACTCTTCGGATATCCCCCTGAAGGATACGGAGCCTGCTCAGCGCCCCGGCTCCGGACCGGTCCGATGATGGATCCTCCGGGGACTCCCCCTCTGCCATGCCGTGCAGCGCCCGGTTCAGAGAAACGCTCCTCTGGGCCATTTCCGCCACGGACTCCTGCAGCTCCAGACCGTCACAGGCCGCACATTTTCCTTTGGCTGTGAGCAGCAGCGGTATGATCCCGGTTCCGGTTCCGAGATCCATCACCCGATCCTTGCTGCGTGTCCGGGAAAAATTCGCCAGCAGTACCGCGTCCATTCCGAAACAGAAAAAGGATGGGTTCTGGATGATCCGGAACCCATTTACCTCTAAGTCATCAATTCGTTCTCCTGCGCGGAGATATGCATTCATATCCATACAGTTACTTTTTCCAAATCAGTTTATATCCTTAATTCGTCACTGCTTGTTCTCCGGCTTTCGGTTCGGGCGGTGATTCCTTCTGTGGAATTTGGGATTTTGATTTGCCTCTCCGTTGGAATTCGAATTTGCCGCATTTCCCTGATTCGGAGCAGCGCCCTGATTGGGATGTCCACCCTGTTTCTTTCCGCCGTCTTTCCCTTTATTATGATCCTGCCGATCTTTGGGATTCCGGCTGCGATCTCTTCTCTCGCCATCCGGACGTCCCTTCTCGGTGTTGTCCTGTCCCTGTCTTCTTCCGGAGTTCTCCTTCTGCGGATTCTCTTTCCGGTCTTTTTCCCGGTCTCTCCGGTCTCCCCGATTCCGCTCGCGGTCCTTGTCCCGATCCTTCTCCCGGTCTTTTCCGCGGTCATTTTGTCCGCCGTCTCGTCCTGAGCGGTTCTTTCCGCCGCGTTCGCCCTCCGGACGCTCCCGTCTGCGGTGTTCCTGGCGAGGTGCCTCCTCCGGCTGTTCTGCATCATCTTCCAAAAGGGACAGCTCCGGATCCAGTAAAGAAAGATCCGTATCGAATTTCCTTCCGCGCGGCCCCGATACCAGCTCCTCAACCCGATACTCAACTATCTCCTTATTGCCTTCTTCGTCCGTCACATAGATCTTCACCTTCTGGCGAAGTACATTGAGTGAGGCTACATCTCCGGTCACACCGTCATAGGCCGTTACGCGATCCCCTACATTCGGAAGTTTGGAGTTCAGATATTCATAGGTATCCTGTTCATGCTTCAGACAGCACATCAGTCTTCCGCAGACACCGGAGATCTTTGTGGGATTCAAGGACAGACTCTGTTCCTTGGCCATTTTGATGGATACCGGTATAAAGTCCGACAGGTAAGAATGACAGCAGAGCTCCCGGCCGCACATACCGATCCCGCCGCAGATCCTCGCTTCATCACGCACACCCACCTGACGAAGCTCGATCCGGGTACGGAATACGGAAGCCAGATCCTTTACCAGCTCCCGGAAATCCACCCGGCCGTCCGCTGTAAAGTAAAACATCATCTTGTTGTTGTCAAATGCACACTCCGCACTGATCAGCTTCATTTTCAGATCATGTTCTCTGATCTTCTTTATGCAGATCTCATATGCCTTGCGCGCTTTTTCTTTATTCTCTTCGTAACGGGCGATGTCCTGTTCCGTTGCCAGACGCTGGATGGGCCGAAGTCCTCCCTGGATCCGGGTTTCATCCACCTCATGCCGCGCGGTCACGACCCAGCCGAATTCGATTCCCTTGGTGGTCTCCACCACCACTTTGGTTCCGACAGAAACCTCACGGTCTTTCGGATCAAAATAATAGATACGTCCGTTCGTCCGAAAACGGACGCCGATCACTTCTTTCATTCTTTTCTCCTAGTTCCTGTTGCTTAATATTCCTTCAATGTCAGGATCAGAAGACGCATTACGTCTTCCAGCCTCGCATTTGCGGCGATCCTTTTCTTTGCCTTTTCGATGGCCTGCGCCTTCTGCTCAAGTTCATTGTAGGACAGATACTGAGCCTGGTTCCGGATCGTGCTGTATTCATCACTGAAAATGATCTTATCCGGCTTCCCGGTCACCTTCAGCATCAGGATATCCCGATACCAGACCATCATCAGGTCCAGATATTCTCCGATGCTCATTTTATAATTGACACAGGATTCGATGGCTTCGGCAATGTCCTCCATATCCATATCGTAGATCTGTTTTTCCAGGCGGATCACGGAACGAACCAGCGCCTCATAGTCTTCATTTGTCGCCAGCAGGATCGCCTTCCCGAGATTTCCCTGTGCGTATTCCACGCAGAAGCGGATCGTCTTCTCGTCCAGATTATAGTGCTCCCGCAGGTACTCCTCCATGTCCCTTTCCTTTACCGGCTTTGTGCTGAGGGAGATACACCTGGAAATGATGGTGGGCAGCAGCTTCTCCAGAGAGTTGGTGATCAGGATCACAATCCCGTACTCCGGCGGTTCTTCTATGGTCTTCAGAAGGGCATTCTGCGCTGCCGGGTTCATATACTGGGCATCGTTGATGATATAGATCTTGTAGATTCCGCTGTATGGACGGATCCCCATGGTGTTCACCACCTGATCCCGGATCTCGTCCACGGAGATCAGATTCGACTTTTCGTGCTGCACCATGATGATGTCCGGATGATTTCCGGAATCCGCCTTCTTACAGGAAGGACATTCATTGCAGGGATCCACATCCCCTTTTTCGCACTGCAGTGTCTTTGCAAAAGAAAATGCCAGAGAGCTGCGTCCGCTCTCATCCTCACCGCAGATGATATACGCATGTCCCACACGTTTCTGTTCAATGCTGCATTTGAAATGCCGGATGATATCTTCATGTCCGATGATATGCTGAAAGTCCATAAACGCAACCTCCCTTCTATATCCTGCCCCCTCGCTTCGCTCGGCGGCCCGTCGGTCGGTGCGATTCATATGTCATGACTTCGTCATGACCGCACCTCCCTGTCATATGTATTGCCCCCTCGCTTCGCTCGGCGGCTCATCGGTCGGTGCGATTCATATGTCATGACTTCGTCATGACCGCACCTCCCTAAATTACTGCTTCTCCAACCCAAGCCTTCCGATTATCATATCACAGATCGTATCGATTGGTAAAGTAGCATCTATCGTGCAGATACGTTCCGGATCACGGGCAGCCAGCGTGCGGTATCCCTCCGCCACCTTCCTGTGAAAAACCAGGGATTCCTGCTCCATCCGGTCCAGTTCTGCCTGATTTTTCTTACGGGCGATCCCCACCTCCGCAGGAAGATCCAGCAGAAATGTCACATCCGGCATGTATTTCCCGATGGCAGGAGCATTTACGGCGTACACCGTCTCCACCCCGAGTCCCCGTGCGATCCCCTGATACACCACCGAAGAATCCACAAACCGGTCACTGATCACGGCCTTTCCGGCTTCCACCGCCGGACCGATCACCTCTCCCACCAGCTGTGCACGGGCCGCGGCATATAGAAGAAGCTCCGTGGAAGGTTTCATTTCCTTATGCGCAGGATCTAAAAGAAGCTCCCGAACCGCTTCGCTGATCACGGTGCCGCCCGGCTCCCGCGTCAGCAGGACATCATAGCCCTTCTCCGTAAGATATGCTTTCAGACGCTCGATCTGCGTTGTCTTCCCGGCGCCATCCGGGCCTTCCATGGTGATAAAGATCCCTCTCATATTTTCTCCGTTCCGTGCCCTTCGGCACCCAGGTCCTCCTTGATCCGGCCGTGCCGGGTCAGTCCTCAGTCTCAGCTCCGATACCGGTCTCCAGCATAATGATCTGGATGACCCGCTGCTGCTGATCGTAGATATGTCCTCTCATGGCCTGCTGAGCCTTTACCACGTCCCCTTCCAAAATAGCTTCCATGATACGGGCATGCTCACGGGACAGCTTGTCATGGGAACTGAAATCCTTCACATATTCATAGCGGTAGCGGTAAACCTGCTCCCGGAGATTATGTGCCAGGTTGATCAGCCTGCGGTTCTTGGTGGCTTCGAAAATGACATCATGGAACCGTTCATCCTTCTCCACGATCTTCACCACATCCTTCTTCTCCAGGGCCGCATCAAATGCCGCCGCTGCCTTTCGGAGCTTCTCTTTCCCCTCTTCGTCAATCCGGAGACTCGCCAGCCGAACAGACAAATCCTCGACGGCCATACGGACCTCCAGAGCCTCCTGCAGATCCTCCACAGTGATCCGGGCCACCTCCGCACCCTTCCGTGGAAGCATCACGACCAGGCCCTCCAGCTCCAGCATGCGGATAGCCTCCCGCACCGGAGTACGGCTGACCTCCAGACTCTTGGCCAGCTTTTCTTCCATCAGGCGTTCCCCGGGCTTCATCTCCCCACGGATAATGGCATTTCGCAGGGTCTTGAATACTACTTCGCGCAGCGGAAGATATTCCGCAGGGTCAAATTCCAGTTTCATACGCAGCCTCCTTTGAAGATTCTTCGGCACTCCGCGCCTCAGAATGACATGCGTGTTGCCATATCTCATTCATTGCCCCGGCATGACTGTGTGTCATGCCTCATTCATCACTCCCGCATGACTGTGTGT
>CAMPAX010000027.1 GCA_946633495.1 uncultured Lachnospiraceae bacterium
TCTATTCGGACTGAAGCACCTCGGTTTCTTCTGCCGTAGTCAGTACCTCGGTTTCGCCGATTTCCAGCGAGGGATCCGTGGGCTCGGCTTCGGGAAGATGGGAGTTGATCCAGTTTGCAATATCGGCATAGACCACTGCGTTGTCGGTTTCGTTCAGGATCTCATGCCGGTCATTCGGATAAAGCTTGCACTCCACATCGGAAATGCCGGCTTTCACATACATTTCATAAACCTTTTTCACGGCTTTGCCTAAGGCACCTACCGGATCATCCTCGCCGGACACGAGGAAGAGGGGAAGATCCTTCGGGATCGCCTGAATATTCCGTTTTTGTCCGCAGAAAAGAACCGTGGAGAGAAGCGCTTCATACCCGTTCAATGTGAAGCAGAAGCTGTTGAGAGGATTTTCATAGTAGGCTTTTACAATGTCGGTCCTCTTGGTCAGCCAGCTGTTCTCGAGATCGGCACCGGTGGTGTCGTATTTTTTGTAATTGGCATTGTAAAGCAGACTCTTTAGCTTTTCATCCCGATACTCCCAGCCATGAAGCTTTGCAAGGGACCGGATCATTACCAGGCCTGCAGTGACTGCGGCATCGGTTTCCTGACCGGTTCCCATGATGATGGCGCCGGACAGACCTTCTCCCTGTGTGGACAGGTATCTTCGAAGGAGGTACGAACCCATGCTGTGTCCCAGCATAAAGTAGGGAAGATTCGGGAACTGATTCTTCACGTAGATCCGGAGTCTGTGGATATCCTGCAGCAGAACCCGGGCGGGATCGCCCTCAGCAAAGTAGCCCAGCCGCTCCGGATCGGTCACGGATTCGCCGTGTCCCAGATGATCATGCCCCACTACGATATATCCCTGTTCCGTGAGGAATTTTGCAAAGTCATCATAACGATCGATAAACTCTACCATACCGTGGATCAGCTGCACGATCCCTTTCGGTTTTACGGTTTCGCTGGTCCATAGGATCGCGTGGATCTTTGTGGCTCCGTCTGTGGATAAAAAACGCATATGTTTTTTCATGTCCTGCTGCACCTCCCCAATAGTTATTCTGATTCCCCAACCCCATACGTTATTGGTTGAATCGGGCCTGCTGGCTTGCGATCAGCTCTGCATCCTCGAAATAATTGATCCTCATCGCAGCTTTTACCTCAGCGAGAGTCGCGTCAGCTGCCTTCCTGGCTGCTTCGGTTCCTTCCTTCAGTATCTCATAAACCGCCGGGATGTTCTTTTCATATTCCGCACGGCGTGCACGGATCGGCTCCAGTTCCTGGTTCAGAACATTTAACAGGAACTTCTTTACCTTGACATCACCTAAACCGCCACGGCGATAGTGCTCCTTCATTTCCTCCAAATTCCTGTAATCCGGGCAGAACCGGGCAAAATCCTCGTCCTTGCAGAAGGCATCTAAATATGTGAACACGGTATTCCCTTCCGTCTTGCCGGGATCCTCGATCCGAAGATGATCCGGATCGGTGAACATGCTCATGACTTTTTTCTTTACTTCTTCCGGAGAATCGGAGAGATAGATACAGTTGCCGAGGGATTTGCTCATCTTGGCTTTGCCGTCGGTACCCGGAAGACGGGAGCAGACGGAATTCTTCGGGATCAGAGCTTCGGGCTCTACCAGAGTCTCACCATAGAGAGAATTGAATTTCCGGACGATCTCCCTGGCCTGTTCGATCATGGGCAGCTGATCCTCGCCTACCGGAACGACCGTTGCCTTAAATGCGGTAATGTCGGAGGTCTGGCTTACCGGATAGGTGAAGAAGCCGGCGGGAATGCTGGTTTCGAAATTCCGCAACTGAATCTCGGATTTTACTGTAGGATTCCGTTCCAGACGGGATACAGTTACCAGATTCATATAGTAAAAAGTGAGCTCTGTCAGAGCTGACAGCTGAGACTGGATAAAAATGTGTACCTTGGACGGGTCCAGTCCGGCAGACAGATAGTCCAGAGCAACCTCGATGATGTTGTCGCGGATCTTATCGGGATTATCAAAGTTGTCGGTCAGTGCCTGCGCATCGGCGATCATGATGAAAATGTCATCGAATTCGCCGGAATTCTGAAGCTCCACACGTCGCTTCAGGGAACCTACATAATGCCCTAAGTGGAGTTTGCCGGTGGGACGGTCCCCTGTCAGAATGATCTTCTTCATAGTAAAAAACCTCATCTCTGCAGACCTTCAGCCTCAGCTGGTTTTCGCCTCCTGAAAGGAGTGGCCCTGGTGATGTCTGCGTTATTCATTTGGAAGTGGTTTCCGCGCCCTGGCTCTAAAGGACCGAAACCGGTTTCTTTGGGAATACCTTCGGATGAAGGAGCCTTTGGACGCAAAACCACCTTTTTACATCATAATGATTCCATGCTTAAAAGTCAAGATTTTCACTTGGGTCCGGATACATTATGATTGATTTTTTCGGGGGAGATGATACAATGAAATGATAGTTTGTCTCTCGGGGGACGCTGTCACCGGAAAGAACTGTTCTGCCAAAGGAGTATGAACGGGCAGGGATGCTTGCCGGCAGGACATTTGTGCCTGTCAGAAAACGGACTTTACAGACAGAGAGGGGAGTGGCTTTCCATGATCTACACGGAACTCACCAAAAAAGCGGCATGCCTGGCGTTTCAGGCACACTTCGGTCAGACCGACCGCGCCGGCTTTCCTTATATCATGCATCCGATACACGTTGCGGAGCAGATGACCACGGAGGATACCTGTGTTGTGGCGCTTCTGCATGATGTTCTGGAGGATACGGACGTTACGGCGGAGGATCTTCGGCGGGAGGGTTTTACGGACGCCCAGATCGAAGCCGTGAAGCTGATAACCCATGCGGAAGGAACGGATTACATGGATTACGTCCGGGGGATAAAGAAAAATGAGATCGCCAAAACGGTCAAGCTGGCCGATCTGGCGCATAATATGGACCGGACACGTATCCGGGAATTATCGGAAAAGGACGAAGCCCGATACAGGAAGTATCAGGCGGCGAAAGCACTTCTGTTGGAAGAGGAGAATTGAGTTTTGGCATATATTACCTGTGACAATCTTGCGCTCGGCTATGACGGGCGTGTCATAACCGAGGATATCAATTTTTCGGTGGGGCAGGGAGATTACCTCTGTATCGTCGGTGAAAACGGCGCCGGAAAATCCACGCTCATGAAGACGATCCTGGGGCTTAACAGTCCCATGCGCGGGCGTGTGGAATATGGAGAGGGCGTCACCAGAAAAGATCTTGGATATCTTCCGCAGCAGACCGTGGTGCAGCAGGATTTCCCGGCATCGGTTTACGAGATCGTTCTGTCCGGAGCACTGTCGAATCTGAAATGGAGACCATTTTACCGAAAAGAGGATAAGCGGCGTGCCGAGAACGCCATGGAGCGGATGGGAATCCTGGAATATCGGGATCGGTGTTACAGGCATCTCTCCGGCGGTCAGCAGCAGAGAGTGCTTCTGTCCCGGGCGCTGGTGGCTACGGAGAAGCTGCTCCTTTTAGATGAACCTGTGAGCGGTCTGGATCCAAAGGTGACCACGGAGATGTACGAGCTGATCTGCAAGCTGAACAAAGAGGGCGTGACGGTTATCATGATCTCCCATGATATCGAGATGGCAACGCGTTATGCGTCACATATCCTTCATTTGGGACGACGGCAGATGTTTTTCGGAACTACGGACAGGTATCTTGCCTCGGATGCGTGGAAGATCTTCGGACGTGCGGAAGAGATTTCTCAGAATGCGGAGTGATCCCGGAAGAGGGTTTTCGCATGGGTTCGATTCGATGATAAAAAATAGGTGATTTTATGACTTCTGATATGGGTCTTTGGGACAAGTTAATTTATTATCTGGAATTCCCTTTCGTTCGTTATGCGCTGATCGTTGGATGTCTGGTGGCTCTTTGCTCCTCACTCCTGGGCGTGACTCTGGTTCTGAAAAGGTATTCCTTTATCGGAGACGGCCTCTCTCATGTGGCTTTCGGCGTCATGGCAGTGGCAGCGGTTCTCCGTCTTACAAATGAAATGGTTCTGGTCATGCCGCTCACCATCCTTGCGGCTGTGCTTCTGCTGCAGACCGGAGAAAAAGCAAGGGTGAAGGGAGATGCGGCCATTGCCATGGTATCCGTCAGTGCGCTTGCGATCGGATATATGGTGATGAACCTTTTTCCGGCAAATTCCTCCAACATTTCCGGAGACGTGTGTACGACACTGTTCGGATCCACCTCAATCCTGACGCTGACCACCACGGAGGTGACGATAAGCGTTGTTTTGTCCGCGGTTGTGATCCTGCTGTATGTATATCTGTATAACAGGGTGTTTGCGGTCACCTTTGATGAGAATTTCGTAAGGGCTACGGGGATGCCGGCCCGCCGCTATAACCTGATCATCGCCATCATCATTGCGGTGATCATCGTTCTGGGAATGAATCTGGTCGGATCGCTTCTGATCTCGGCACTGGTGATCTTCCCGGCACTTTCGGCCATGCGGGTGATGCATACCTTCCGCGGGGTAGTAGTGCTTTCCGCGGTGATCTCCCTCTTTGCCGCGCTGACGGGAATGCTGATATCCATCCTTTTCTCCACGCCGGTGGGCGCCACCATCGTGAGTGTGGATCTGGGAGTTTATGGGATATTCCTCCTGATCGGCTGGATCCTGAAACGATAACAGGGCACGCTGTGGACTAGATCAGTGATCCATTTTCTTATATGAAAAGATAAGCCTTCTTCCGGCTGTTTGGATGCGTCGGAAGAAGGCCTTTTTTTGCAGACGAAGGAAAATGAAATTTTTTATAAATAACACTTGACAGATCATGAACATATGAATATACTTTCATATGAAAGGTTATTCAAATGAAACAAATGTGAATGCTTTCGGTCATTTGTTCAGAGAGATAAGTTTTTGCTTCAGGGAGGAACCATGGAAGAGAAGAAAAACAGTGCTGCTGATCAGGAGCAGAAAAAAGGGACCGACAGAGAAGGGATCGAACAGACCAGAGAGTATATCGCCGCGCATGAAGAGATCGTTCAGAAGGTGAAAGAAAATCAGCCGGAGGATGAGTACCTCTATGACCTGTCGGAGCTTTTTAAGATCTTTGGAGATTCGACCCGGATCAAGATCCTTTATTCTTTGCTTGAAACCGAACTGTGCGTCAGCGATATAGCCCTGATCCTGAATCTGAGTCAGTCGTCCGTAAGCCATCAGCTGCGGATCCTGAAGGACGCCAAGCTGGTAAAGTTCCGAAGAGCCGGAAAGGCGATATTTTATTCCCTGGATGATGAGCATGTGCGAATGATGCTGAGTCTTGGAATGGAACACGTAGAAGAGTGATAAAACCTGAGGAGGATACACAAGTGAAGAAGACTTACAAAGTAGATGTGGACTGCGCAGCCTGCGCCGAGAAAATGCAGGAAGCCATCAAAGCAACGGAAGGCGTAAAGGATGCAACTCTCAGCTTCATGACCCTGAAGGTGAAGGTGGAATTTGAGGAAGGTGCAGACCCGGACAAGGTAATGCAGGCCGCCCGCGCCAACTGCAAAAAAGTGGAGGATGATCTGGAGATCTTCTTATGACATCGAAACAGAAAAAAGCACTTATACGGATCATAGCGGCACTGCTTCTTACGGCAGGACTTACCATCCTGTTCCATTTTGTCAGTGCACCCTGGTATATCACAGTACCGGCTTACATTGTCCCATACGTGATCGTTGGGTATGATGTGCTTTACAAAGCCTTTCGGGGAATCTGCAAGGGGCAGGTCTTTGATGAGAACTTCCTTATGTCGGTGGCGACCATCGGGGCCTTCTGCCTGGGGGAATGCCTGGAAGGTGTTGCGGTCATGCTGTTCTATCAGGTGGGAGAACTGTTCCAGAGCATTGCTGTCGGCAGGAGCCGGAAGAACATAGCTGCACTTATGGACATTCGTCCGGATTACGCAAATCTTCTTCAGGAGGATGGAAGCACGGAACGGGTGGATCCGGATGATGTGGAGATCGACTCCGTGATCGTGGTAAATCCCGGAGAGAAGATTCCCATCGATGGTATTGTGATCAGCGGACAGGCCTCGCTGGATACCGCAGCCCTTACGGGAGAATCCGTGCCGCGGCATGTGGCGGAAGGGCAGGAAGTGATCAGCGGATGTATCGCTCTGGATGCTCAGCTGCGTATCCGCACCACCAGGGAATTCGGAGAATCAACGGTTTCAAAGATCCTGGATCTGGTGGAAAATTCCAGTATGAAGAAAGCGAAGGCGGAGAATTTTATCTCGAAATTCGCCCGTGTCTACACACCTGTCGTATGTTACAGTGCTTTGGCTTTGGCAGTTCTGCCGCCTCTGGCCAGGATCCTGTTCGGGTATCCGGGCAACTGGATCGACTGGATCACCCGCGCACTTACATTTTTGGTCATCAGCTGCCCCTGCGCAGTGGTGATATCCGTGCCCCTCAGCTTCTTTGGGGGGATCGGCTGTGCAAGCAGCCGGGGGATCCTTGTGAAAGGATCAAACTATCTGGAAGCGCTGGCGGATACGAAGACCATCGTATTTGATAAGACCGGAACCCTTACGGAAGGCGTGTTCGCAGTGACGGGATGCCATCCGGCACAGGGCTGGAGCCGGGATCATCTGCTCAGTGTGGCGGCACATGCGGAATCCGCCTCGGGTCATCCCATCAGCATTTCCATCCGGAAAGCCTTCGAAGAAACCGGAAGAACAGTGGAGCCGGAACAGGTCACGGACATCCGGGAGATTGCCGGTCATGGTGTTACTGCCATGGTGGGCGGAAATAAGATCGCTGTCGGAAATGAACGTCTGATGCAGATGGAGGGAGCCGGGATCACCGGCATACGCCCGGAAGGGACGGTATGCTATGTGGCTGCGGACGGCGTATATGCAGGCTGTATTCAGATCTCAGACGTGGTGCGGCCGACTTCGGGTGAGGCTATGAAGAGTCTTTCGGGACAGGGGATCCGAACTGTGATGCTTACCGGCGACCGGAAGGATGTGGCGGAGCGTGTGGCAAAGGAATTGGGAATCCACACGGTACGCGCAGAACTGCTTCCCGGAGATAAAGTCAGTGAAGTGGAAAAACTGCTGGACGAGAAAGAGAAGGGAAGCTGTCTTGCTTTCGTGGGAGACGGCATCAATGACGCCCCGGTGCTTTCCCGTGCGGATATCGGGATCGCCATGGGAGCCATGGGCTCCGATGCGGCCATAGAAGCTGCGGATATCGTGCTGATGGATGATGACCCCGCAAAGATCTCGCTTGCACTCCGGATCTCACGCAGAACTCTCCGGATCGTGCGGCAGAATATCACATTTGCCATCGGCGTAAAGCTTCTGTGTCTGCTCCTTGGAGCGCTCGGAATAGCAAATATGTGGATCGCCATTTTCGCAGACGTGGGAGTAATGGTGATCGCAGTATTAAATGCGGTAAGAGCCCTCCGTATAAAATAAATCCTTAAAACCTGAAAGAAACCGTGCAGCAACGCGGTTTCTTTTTTTGGTGGAGCGTGAAGAAGAGAGTGATCTGATGGAAAAACTGACGAAAAGAATGGTTTTGCGAAAAGAAAGATTAACTATCAGAATCGCTCCTATTATGATATACTCATGGTATGTTTAAAAAATAAACAGGAGGATGCGAAACGCATGAGTGACAGGCAGCAAAAGGTATCTCGTTCGGGAGACCGTTTCAAGGCCTTTATGATCAAGGTCCTTGTTTTTTTTGCTGCGGTTATTCTGCTGGTAACGGCCACTTTGGATTTTGTGGTTCTGGAACTGTCGGGAAGAGCCATGCAGATCACGGTGTCGAAGCTGATCGCTGCCAACAGCCGTCAGATCCAGCTAAATATCAATTCCTATCTGGAGCGGACGGAGACCATATCGACGTTGCTTTTCTCGGACGAATCCTATTATCTCTATGATGAGACGGATCCGGCTCTGTCCGATTATGACAAGATCAAAAAAGAAGAGGTGATCAATGCCCGGATCGTGGATATCGGACTGATGGAGAATTATTCGGACTTTGTGATCGTTTATTCGGACGATCACAAGGTGGGCTGGGTCTCCAACGGGATCCAGGATCTCTTCCCGGAGGGAGGCGTCTACGATACATTTGCGTCTTATATCACGAATTCGAGAAAAAAGGACGGCTGGTGCTTCGGCGTGAACGGAAGTACGGACCGGATCTATTACATCAAGCGTCTGAACCCGAATGCCATTCTGGTCTCCTCCATTTATACCCGGGAGCTGTCCTCGGTCTTTGTGTATCCCGAGCAGCTGGAGGATATGACCATACGTCTGGTTGGGCAGGAGGACAGGATCCTTTTTTCCTCCGAGCATTCGGAGATCGGAGAAAAGCTTCCGGAGAATATAGCCAAAGATATCGGCAGGACGGATTCGGAATATATCATCAACTCGAATATCTGCAGTAACGGCTGGCGGGTCATCTGTTCCATACCTACGGAGTCCATCCTTCGCGAGAATCACAGGCTCCGGGTGATCATATTGCTGATCTCTCTGGGAATGGCGGCGCTGATCCTGCTTGTGGGGCTGCTCCTTATCACGCGGATGTCCAGGCCTGTGGATGGTATGGTGTCCTCTCTTCAGGAGAAGGCAGATATAGACCGTCTGTCAGGTGTAATGAACAAGGGTGCCTTCGAGGAAATGACGGCGGAACGTCTGTCACGAAATATCGAAAACCGCACCTGTGTTTTTGTCATGCTGGATGTGGATAATTTCAAGCAGATCAACGATAAACTCGGACATGCCTACGGAGATCAGGTGATCATACGGGTGGGACAGCTGCTTCGAAGACTGCATGATCAGCAGGCCTTTATCGGGAGAATGGGAGGCGATGAGTTCGCCGTGTATACGGAATGTGTGGATGTGGACCCGAAGGAAGTGATCCATGCGGTGGAAAGTCAGCTGTCTGCAGTTTTGGAAGCATTTCAGGAAGAATTCAAGACGGAGAGGGAAAGTTGTGATATTTCTCTTTCTGCCGGCGCATATGTGGTGACCGGGTCGGGGCTTTCTTTTGAGGCGATGTATAAAGCGGCAGATGCGGCCCTTTATACATCCAAGAACAAAGGAAAATCCAGATTCACCATCACGGAAGGAGGGGTGTCATGAAAAACAGACAAAAGCACCTCATCCTGATCTCACTGATCTTTCTGGCGGGCCTGGGATTCCTGGTGGGAGCGGTGATGCTGCTTCTGCACCGGCTTCCAAACGACGTGGAACAAGAGCAGGAGCCGACACATATTCAGCTCTCCTGGTGGGGGAATGACGGAAGACACAGTTATACCATGGAGGGTGTAAAGCTCTTTGAAGAGAAGAATCCCGGGATCGATGTGGCGCTCCGGTATGGCGTATGGAACGGATACGAGAAGAGAACCAAGGTGTGGATGGAATCTCACACGGAATCGGATGTCATGCAGATCAACTATGCCTGGCTGAATGTCTATTCTGCGGACGGAGATGGCTTCTATGACCTGAATCTTCTGAAGGATCTGATCGATCTTGACAATTTTACCGAGGAAGAACGATCCTACGGTACCAAAAACGGAAAGCTGAACGCACTTCCCATCGCCATGAACACGCATACCTTTTACTACAATCAGGATGTGCTGGACAGCTATGGGCTGCAGGTTCCGGAAACCTGGGACGACCTGTTTGTGCTGGCGAAGAAAATGGCTCCGGACGGGAGATATGTTCTGGGGCTTGCGAAGAAGCATCTCTTCCTTTTGATGATCGCCTACTACGAGCAAAGCTTCGGGGAACCCTTTTTTACCCCGGACGGAAAGATCGCTGCAGACGAGAAGAGGATCGAGTTTCTGCTGTCCTTTTACAAACGTCTGATAGATGAGCGTGTGATCTGTCCCATCGATGTCTTTGACCGGCCGAAATATATGTCCGGTGAGGTGGTGGGTACCATGTGCTGGATCAGTGACACCAAGATCCACTGCGACGGGCTTGCGGAAACCGGAGTGAAGGTGACCAGAGGCAGCTACCCGAAGCTGCCGGGGGCAGCCCTTTCCGGCTGGTATGTAAAGCCGGCCACCATGTGGGCCATCAGTGCGGATACGGAACATCCGGAGGAAGCGGCGAAGCTTCTGAACTTCCTGCTGAACGATCCGGATATGGCAAAGCTGCAGAAGACCGAAAAAGGCGTGCCTGTCAGCAATGCGGCGGTTGCGGCACTTAAGGAAGAGGGGCTTACGAATACAAATGAATATAAGGCCGTGCAGGAAATGAACGAACATCAGGCGGATTATCACCTTATCATTCCGAACATGGAGAAGGAAGCGGTCATCGATGCATTTAAGTCCGGCGCGGATGAGTATCTTTTTGATAAAATGACGCTTTCCGACTGCGCAAAAAAGACATTGCAGGATATGAAGACGGCGAATGACGGACAGTAAGAGGCTGTGAATCTGCCCCTTGATTTTTACGGTTAAATCATATATTCTATATAAGCGCTTTCCGGGAGGCGGGACATGGACGCTGAGGAAAACAGCTGTATATATTGAGATTTGGAGGAATCTGATATGGAAATGAAACCGATCAAAGAGGGTAAGGTACGTGAGATCTATGATAACGGCGACAGCCTGATCATGGTGGCGACCGACCGCATCAGCTGCTATGATGTGATCCTGAAGAATAAGATCGATAAGAAAGGAACCGTTCTGACACAGATGTCACGGTTCTGGTTTGATATGACCAGCGACATCCTGCCGAATCATATGATCTCCGCAGATGTAAAGGATATGCCGGAATTCTTCCGGAAGCCGGAGTTTGACGGGAATTCCATGATGTGCCGGAAACTGACCATGCTTCCGATCGAATGCATCGTTCGCGGCTACATCACCGGATCCGGCTGGGCAAGCTACAAGGAGAACGGAACCGTATGCGGCATCAAGCTTCCGGAAGGACTCGTGGAGTCCGACAAGCTGCCGGAACCCATTTATACTCCTTCAACCAAGGCTGAGATCGGGGACCATGATGAGAATATCTCCTTTGAGCGCTCCGTTGAAGTGCTGGAGAAGGCGTTCCCGGGCAAGGGCAGGGAGTATGCGGAGAAACTTCGTGACTATACCATCGCACTTTACAGGAAATGTGCGGATTATGCGCTGACACGCGGCATCATCATCGCTGATACCAAGTTTGAATTCGGACTGGATGAGAAGGGAGAGATCGTTCTCGGTGATGAGATGCTGACCCCGGATTCTTCTCGTTTCTGGCCGGCAGAGGGTTATGAACCCGGTCATGGACAGCCTTCCTTTGACAAGCAGTTTGCAAGAGACTGGCTGAAGTCCGATGAGAATAAAGAGGAGCCGGAGAACTGGTTCCTGCCGCAGGAGATCGTGGATAAGACCATCGAGAAGTATCTGCAGGCATACGAAATGATCACGGGCAAGCCTTTGGCATAACCGGGTATTTATCGAAGGATCACCAGGAACGGTGTTATTCACCGGACAAAAAAATCAGGAACCGCGGTTCCTGATTTTTTTTATGCCTGAATTACTCGTACTTCGCGATGATCTCTGCGTTTGCCTTCTCTGCCGCTTCGCGCATCTTGTCACGCTCCTCCCAGAGGCGTTTTTTCAGATCGGCATTTTCATTTGCCATGATCTGCAGCGCCAGCCAGGCGGCGTTTTTGCTTCCGTTGATGGCGACGGTGGCTACCGGGATTCCCGGAGGCATCTGGACGATGGAGAAGAGCGCGTCTTGTCCGTCCAGTACGGAACCGGAGAGCGGTACGCCGATGACCGGAAGAACGGTCTGGGATGCTACGACGCCCGGAAGGGCAGCAGCCATTCCCGCAGCAGTGATCACAACCTTCGTTCCGTCTTCATTGATTTCCCTGATGTAAGCCGATAGCTGCGCTGCTGCGCGGTGAGCGGAGAGGCAGCGGACGGATACCTGAATATCGAAGTTCTTCAACAATTCGATGGCAGGCTCTACCTTTGCAAGGTCGCTTGTGGAACCCATGATGATACTTGCTTTCATAAGATGATCTCCTGATTTATATTTCGTGTCTTTTTTATGACAGACCGGACACTTCGGTGCGGTCCGGCGTCTGATCTCACCGGCCCGGTTCGGTTCCGGATCGGAGTCGGTTTTCAGACAGAAAGAAGTATATCATTCGTCTGCCCGGCTTGCAAGCGGAACCTGTGCGGGAATTCGAATTATACTGACAACCGGGGGAGAATATGATAAAATTTGTGTATCCGGAGCATGGAAACTTTGATGTATGGAATCCGGGGATTATGGAGCGTAAAACACGCGGGATCCTGTCGAAGGCGCGTGGATGTGGGGAATAACTGTATCGGGGGGACACACATGACATTACAGGAATTATATCAGATCATAGAAGGAGATTATGACCAGGCCATCCGGGTGCTCCGGATGGAAAAGCTGGTGGACAAGCATATACGGAAGCTCACGTCAAATGGCGTAGTGGAAGGGTTGTTGGCGGCGGAAAAAACCATGGATCCTACGGAGCTTTTCGAAAAAGCCCATGCCGTGAAAGGGGTCTGTTCAAATCTCGGGCTGACGAAGCTGGCGGATGCCGCATCTCTTATCGCAGATGAATACCGTCCCGGGAAGGCCCGTAGTATGTCGGATGATGAAGTGAAGGAAAAACTCCGGTTCATCGGAGAGCTGTATGAGAAAACAGTTGCCGGCATCCAAAGTTATGAGGGGAATTAACTAAGTAAGGACCGGGAAGAGGGGAAGGTATGGAACAGGGGATCACCGGAGGCAGTGCCTCCGACATTAAGACAGAAAAGAAAAGATACCTGGGACTTCCGGGAGCCTGGGCCCTGGCCTTTGGCTGCAGCGTAGGCTGGGGTTCCTTTGTGATGCCCGGTACCACATTTCTTCCCATCGCAGGTCCGGTGGGAACGGCTGTGGGATTAGGGCTCGGCGGACTGGTGATGCTGATCCTGGCGGTGAATTATCATTATCTGATGAATCGGTACCCGGATGGCGGAGGAACCTATACCTACACAAAGAAGACCTTTGGCTATGACCACGGGTTCCTCAGTGCCTGGTTTCTGATCCTGACCTATATTGCCATTATTTGGGCAAATGCCACCGCGCTTCCGCTGATCGCCAGAACGCTGCTGGGAGATGTCTTTCGTTTTGGCTATCTTTATGAGATCGCGGGATATCCCATTTATCTGGGAGAGCTTCTTTTGGCATTGGGAGCCCTCGTTCTTGCGGCGATCGTATGCCTGTTTCGAAAGCCTGCGGCCTGGACGCAGATCGTTATGGCGGTGCTGCTTTTCATGGGGATCGTGATCTGTTTTACGGCGGCTGCCGGAAAACCGGACATGAAAGGATTTACGCCTGCGTATGCGCCGGATAAGAGCGCCATGAGCGGCATTTTTACGATCTTTACGCTGGCACCCTGGGCCTATGTGGGGTTTGAGTCGATCTCTCACTCGGCGGCGGAGGTGAAATTCTCACTTAAGAAGACCTTCCGGGTTTTGGCGGTGGCAGTGATCACCGGAGCCATTGCATATGGTCTGCTGTCGCTTCTGGCAGTGACTGCGCTTCCGGAAGGATGTGATTCCTGGTCGGATTACGTGGCGAATCTGAATAATTACTCGGGTGTTGCTTCTCAGCCCACGTTTCACGCTGCTCATGCGGCTTTGGGAGATACCGGAAGTGTGATACTCGGAACGGCGGCACTGGGAGCCATCTTTACCGGACTGATCGGTAATTACATCGCCCTCAGCCGTCTGATGGATTCCATGTCGGAGGACGGACTCTTCCCGAAATGGATCGGAAAAAAGAAAGAAGGAACCTATGTTCCGCGGAATGCCATCCTCTGTATCCTGATCATATCCGCGATCTTTCCTTTCTTCGGACGTACGGCCATCAGCTGGATCGTGGACGTGACCACGGTGGGTGCAACCATCGCCTACGCCCTTGCTTCCGCATCTGCCTGGAAGAATGCACATCAGGAGAAGGATACCAGGAATATGGTCTTCGGCATGATCGGAATGATCGTTTCCCTGTTTTTTGCTTTGGCTTTCCTGATCCCGAACCTTATATCTGTTACAACCCTTTCTGCGGAATCGTATCTGATCCTTTCCGTCTGGAGTATCTGCGGCCTTCTGTATTTCCGTATCTTTCTTCGGAGAGACCGTGAGCGGAGGATGGGTAAATCCATCGTGGCATGGGTGGTGCTTCTGGCGCTGATCATCTTTACCTCCAGTGTCTGGATGCATCAGACCTCGGATCAGGCACTGGACAGGTATCATGAAACGGTTCAGAGCTACTATGCGGCTCATGAGGCGGAAAGCCCGATGGGGGCAGTGGATACGGAGTTCCTTCAGAAGGAACTGGATAAGGTGGATCACTCCATGCACTCCGCAAGTATGATCCAGATCGCCCTCATCGTTGTGTCATTGCTGATCCTTCTGAACATTTACGGGATCATGCAGGAAAGAGAGAAAATGGTGGAGGTGGAGAAAGCCCGGGCAGAGGATTCCAGCCGGGCAAAATCCAGCTTTCTCTCCAACATGAGTCATGAGATACGGACCCCCATGAACGCGATCATCGGTCTGCAGAACATCGCCCTCCGCGAGCCGGAGCTGAAGCCGAAGACCAGAGAGCAGTTGGAGAAGATTGGGACCAGTGCCAATCATCTGCTGGGACTGATCAACGATATTCTCGATATGAGCCGGATCGAGTCCGGGCGGATGACGGTGAAAAACGAGGAATTCTCCTTCCGGGAATTTTTAGATCAGATCAATATCATCATCAACGGTCAGTGTCAGGATAAGCGGCTGCATTATGAGTGCAGCATCGTCGGCCATGCAAAGGATTATTATGTGGGCGATGATCTGAAACTGAAGCAGGTCCTGATCAATATTCTCGGGAACTCCGTAAAGTTTACCAATCCTCCGGGAAAAGTGACGCTGACGGTGGAGCAGCTGAAGGAGGAAGGGGACAGGTGTACCATGCGGTTCATCATGCAGGATACCGGTATCGGCATGGATCCGGAATATATCCCGAAGATCTTCGAAACCTTCTCCCAGGAGGATGCTTCCAATACCAACAAGTACGGCGGAAGCGGCCTTGGTATGGCCATTACGAAAAACCTTGTGGAAATGATGGGCGGAGAGATCAAAGTGCAGAGCCAGAAGGGCGCCGGCTCCGTATTTACCGTGATCCTGCCGCTGACTGCATCTCACCGGAGAGCCCATGAGGAACAGGGGATCCGCCTGCCGGCAGGTCTTCGGGCTATGGTGGTGGATGACGATGAAATCTCCTGTGAGCATATAAAAGGAGTCCTTCGGACCATCGGCGTGGATACGGTTTTTACCGATACGGACGCCGAACATGCCGTGGCGGTAATGCGTGAGGCTGATGAGAAGGGGGAGGGATTCGCGCTTCTTCTTACGGATTACAAAATGCCGCGCATAAACGGAATGGAGCTGACGCGGGTAGTGCATGCCTTTGATCAGGGTAAGACTGCCGTGATCATGCTGACCGGTTATAATTACGATTCCATCGAAGACGAGGCCAGGGCCGGTGGCGTGGACGCGATCCTGGCAAAACCGCTGTTCTCCGATGTCCTGCTGCGGGAAGTCCACAGTGTTCTGAAAATGAAGGGACTGTGGAAGGAAGAAACCACATCACTGTCAGAAGAACCCATGAGTGAAGATCAGATCGAGACGGTCCTTAAAGGAAAGCGGATCCTTATGGCAGAGGATGTGGATCAGAATGCGGAGATCCTGGCGGATCTTCTGGATCTGGAGGAGATTCACTCTGCCCGTGCGCGGAACGGCGAAGATGCGGTGCGGATGTTCAATAAGAGCGAAGCCGGATTCTACGCGGCCATCCTGATGGATGTACGTATGCCGGTGATGGACGGACTGGAAGCAACCCGGAGGATCCGGGAGCTGGATCATCCGGATGCAAAGACCATTCCCATCATCGCCATGACCGCAAATGTCTTTGATGAGGATGTGGAACGGTCTCTGGAGGTGGGAATGAACGCACACCTGTCCAAACCGGTGGAGCCGGAGGCCCTTTATGAAACCATCGCACGGCTGATCACCGAGAGAGAGAAGACAGGGGAAGCCGGACCCACAGGATAAAGAAGATGGAATGTCGGAAATACTGCGGATGCAGGCACTGGAATAAATCATGAACGGGGGTGCAGTATGGGGAAGTATATAATGGCGCTGGATGCCGGGACCACGAGCAACCGTGCGATCCTTTTTGATAAGCGGGGGCAGATCATTTCCTTGGCACAGAAGGAATTCACCCAGATCTTCCCGCAGCCGGGCTGGGTGGAGCATGATGCAAATGAGATCTGGTCCACCATGCTTGGTGTGGCGGTGGAAGCTGTGAGGAAGGCGGGGGCGTCCCCGGAGGATATCGAAGCTATCGGGATCACAAATCAGCGGGAAA